>DBRE01000078.1:6016-7840 GCA_002305535.1 Syntrophomonas sp. UBA1376 | reverse complement strand
GCTACCGCCCGGCCCTTTGTTACTCATCACAATACCCTGGACATGGACCTCTATCTACGCATAGCACCCGAATTATACCTCAAACGCCTCTTGGTGGGCGGACTGGAGAAAGTATACGAAATCAACCGCAGCTTCCGCAATGAAGGCATTTCCACCCGCCACAATCCGGAATTCACCATGCTGGAAATTTACCAGGCCTATGCTGATTACGAAGTGATGATGGAGCTGACCGAGAACCTAATAGCTTACGCCGCCGAAAAGATCAACGGCTCTCTGCAGGTAGAATTCGATGGGCAGATTATCGACTTTACTACACCCTGGAGGCGCATTCCCATGCTGGAAGCTATCCAGGAGCACACCGGGGTTGACTTTAGAAGTTTGCCGACCGATGCCGAAGCTCGTGAGGCCGCCACTGGACTGGGCATGAAAGTGGAGAAAAATACGACGCGCGGGGAAATTATCAACGAGGTTTTCGAGGCCTTTGTAGAGGACAAGCTGATCCAGCCTACCTTTATCTATGGTCATCCCGTGGAGATATCACCGCTGGCCAAACGCAATCGCCAACATCCTGAGTTTACTGACCGCTTTGAGGCTTTTATTATGCAGCGCGAAATTGCCAACGCCTTTTCTGAGCTGAATGACCCCATTGACCAAAGGGGACGCTTTATGCAGCAGGTTGAAAAACGGGCTAGCGGTGACGCCGAAGCGCACATGATGGATGAGGATTACCTAAATGCCTTGGAATACGGCATGCCCCCCGCAGGCGGACTGGGCATCGGCATCGACCGCGTAGTCATGCTGATCACCGGCTCCACCTCCATCCGCGACGTCATCCTCTTCCCCACACTCCGCCCCCGCACCGAGTAAAGTGATATAGCGCAAGTCAGGGGACGGTCCTTCCACTTGCGTTTTTGCGAAATCTGTAGTTGAGTCAATAGTACTAAGAAAAACGCAAGTGGAAGGACCGTCCCCTGACTTGCGCTCCCCTCATGTTGACAACCTTACCTTAATTTGACAAAATCATAACCATAAATCCCTGCGTTTGTGAGGAGATCCTATGTCTAGACAAGAGAGGATAAAGCACGCTTACGCAACGTACCATATTATTCAACGAGGTAATGAACAGCGGGATATCTTTATGTCCGACAGCGACAGGCACTTATATTTGAATCTACTTAGGCGAACGAAACAGAAATACCAATTCTTACTGCATGCGTATTGTTTAATGAGCAACCACGTTCATCTTATAATCAATGACAATGGACATGATATTTCACTGATTATGAAAAGTCTAAGCACCAGTTATGCAGTGAATTTTAATAAAAAGCACCAACGTGTTGGTCATTTGTTTCAAGGCCGATTTAGAAGCGAACTGGTCACAGATGATAGCTATTTACTAGAATTGAGCCGTTATATCCATAATAATCCTGTAAAGGCCAATATGGTTTCTGATCCAACTAATTATCAATGGAGTAGCTATAACCACTATATTGGTCTTACCTATAATGAGCTTGTTGATGAAGATTTGATTCTTGCTCAGTTTTCCATGCAAATTGATCAAGCCAAGAATCTGTACAGAAGTTTTGTTCTGAAGGATGAAGAAGCAGATCGTACTTTCCTGGATATTGATGAAAATGAACAAGAAATAAATGGGGACAGAATAGCCATAGAGTGTCAGCGTGGCGAGCAGATAGTTATGGAGATGGCTGCTTCCAGACAATTAGATGTTGAGCGTTTCTTGAGAAATAGGCTCAATCGAAATGCAGCTATTTGGGAATTAAAACAACAAACATCATTACCACTAAAAGAAATTGGTAAAATTTG
>DBRE01000078.1:5321-5919 GCA_002305535.1 Syntrophomonas sp. UBA1376 | reverse complement strand
AGGACGGCTTGGTTTTCGTCGATGCGATAGATGCGGGCGGGGTTCATCTGAGCATCCCAGTCAATGCCGTTCCACCAGATGGCCGCCTTTATGCGGGGAAACTGGTTTAGGGCGGCGAACATTCCCTCGATCCAGGCCACCTTATCACCGCCCACCGAATTAGAACCGAATTCAGTGATCATGAATGGATGTTGAAAAACACTGCTGTACAGCCGGTACAGTGGATCGTATATATGGGCAAACTCCCGCCACTTCTCTCCCGGATAATAAGTTCCCGTGTTGTAGCCGGTCAGGCCCACCACATCCACATATTCATCACCCGGGTAATATAGAAAAGCATGGTTCCATTTGAAATCTGGGAAAGAACCATCATGGGGATTCCAAACCCAGATCACATTGTCGGCCCCGACTTCCCGAAAAATCTGATATACATAACGCCACAAGGCGATAAATAAATCGGGATCTTTGGAAGTATGGAAGCTGGAATAAGTGCACCAGTCACCATTCATCTCATTATTGAGCCGGAATAAGACCGGGTGCCCAAACTCTTTGATCTGCTTAGCGTAATCATATAGAAAAGCATCATAATTTCCCGCCA
>DBRE01000078.1:0-5177 GCA_002305535.1 Syntrophomonas sp. UBA1376 | reverse complement strand
ATCTTTTTCAACGGGGGCGAATTTCGCCCACAAGCCAGGACTGCCCAACCGAGGAATGGTCTGAAAACTCTCCAGGGTTTCCATATATCCAGTTACCGGCCGGGTGGACTCCCACACCAGAGTATATACTTCAGTGGGACTGATCACGATGGTGGCACTGACATAATAGTTATGATCGTTGGTCACCCGCGCTAATTTGTTCCGCTCCCAGCGCAGCAAATGAACCTGATGATCATTTACGGTCAGGTAGCGATTCTCCAGCACCCGATGATCAGTGGTATTACCTAAGAAGCGGTGACTATAATTGATGTAAGCCTGGGCGGAAGGGGCATTAGCTGTAGTAAAAAAGTCATGATAAATCTCCAGGCGAGTGTCAGCATCACTGATAAGCGTCCGTATAGAAGATAGGGAGACATCGACATCCATGTTGTTTGGATAGAGCAGACTGAATCCCTGGGTATGATCTTTATAGCGGTTCCAGCCGTTTTCCAGCGGCTGAATNNGCTGTTAGCCAGAACCGGCGCGGCGGTAAGCAAGCCCAGTATTATCAGGATAGAAACAACGACCCCAGCTAATTTTTTCAGCATAATTCTCCTCCGCTATAATTAAATAAAAGTGCCTCTGCCCCAATTTAAGTGACAGTTGTTCAACTGTCAAGCGCAAGTCAGGGGACGATCCTTCTACTTGCGTTTTTTGCACAGCATCTATTTGAGTTAACTGATCCATGAAAACGCAAGTGGAAGGACCGTCCCCAGACTTGCGCGGGTCCACCTTGATAATCGGGTTTCTTTGCTATATTATACGAGAAGCACCGGGACGGATTTATTACCGTCGCCAGGAGTAAAAGCTGTCTAAGACGAACCTCCTAATGTAAGGGATGAAAAAGTTAAAAAGAAAAAATCAAAAAAATCTTGCGTCAATCTGCGTCAAAATCATTCGGATTTGTCAGCAATTTGGACTGTCTAAAGCAAAACCTCTGAAAATAAGGGAGATAAAACATGCGCATAGCCCTGTCGGGTTACTATGGATTTGATAATGCTGGGGACGAGGCCTTGCTGTCCGCCATTACCATGTCTTTGCAACGGTTGCACCCAGGCCTGGAGTTCCTGGTTCTTTCCGGCAACCCTCAAAAGACTGCACGCCTGCATGGTGTACAAGCTATTTACTATATGCATCCCCTGCAGGTGTTACGGGGAATGCTCCGTTCCGACCTGCTTATCAGCGGAGGCGGCAGCATTTTTCAGGATGTAACCAGCGGTCGCTCCCTGGCCTATTATATAAGCGTGGTGGCCCTGGCTAAGCTGCTGGGCAAACCGGTTATCTTCTATGCTCAAGGGGTTGGGCCCATCAACCGCCCTCTGAGCAAATTCCTTATGCGTTTAGTGGCTAATCGGGTCGATCTGATCACCCTGCGTGATCAGGATTCCCTGCAGTTATTGCGGGAAATAGGGGTAAACCGACCCGAGATCCAGGTTACTTCCGATCCGGTTTTTGCCCTGACTCCTCTGGAACAAGACTATGAAGCGGTGGACACTAAGCTGGCTCAACTGGTAGAACCTCATAAACCCGTGATAGGGGTATCGGTGCGCCGGTGGTCTGCCTTGGAAGGATACCAGATTGAACTGGCCGGGTGTTTGGATGACCTGGTCGAACAGGGATATCAGGTATTGTTCATCCCTTTGGCCTATCCTGATGATGTGCAGGAATCCCAGCGAGTAGCCAGTCTTATGGAAAGGCCAGCCGCTGTGCTGGATCAGGACTTAAACAGCCGCGAACATCTGGCCTTGATCTCCCGTATGAACTTCATCATCGGNNGGCATATCCTATGACCCTAAGGTAGATGCTTTTCTAAAACAGTTCGATCTAGACCCTCTGCCCCTGCAACAGGAGGAAATGCAGGAGCGAACCGGGCAGCTCATCAATGACGATCAGCTGCGCCAGCGCATTGCCGATGCATCTCTGGGGCTACGGGATAGAGCTGAAGAAAACGCACGCCTGGCTCTGGGACTGCTTGATACTGAAGAAACCCCGGCTCAACCAGATGAACCAGAGGAGGGTACCGAATACCCCGCAGCCGACCCACAACCGGATGTGGAACGCACCGGACGAACCTTTATCGGGGTTTCGGCGGTTATTTTTCTGTCCAAACTACTAGGCTTTGCCCGGGATATCTTTTTTGCCTCGGTGTTCGGTACCACCATTTTAGCCGACCTGTTCCAGGTGATATTCAGCTTTCCCAGCTTGCTGTTTTCCAGCATCGGCACGGCCTTGTCATCAGTTAATATACCGACTCTGACCGGTTTTTTGAAAAACCGCACCCGGGAAGAACGCAATCAATACTTTTCCCGCCTCATGGCCCAGCTTACCCTGTGGAGCACTCTCCTGGCCATAGTGGGGATCATTTTTGCCCCGGCTCTTACCCGTATCATTGCCCCAGGCATCAGCGAATCAGCCCAAGGGATCGCAATTTTGCTGACCCGAGTCATGATGCCCACCCTGTTATTCGTAAACCTGACCTATGTCACTGCCGGTATCCTGCAGGTACATGGCTATTTTCTGCGTTCGGCCGCCATCAGCATTCCCTTTAACATAATCATTATCTTAGCTCTCTACCTGCGGGGTGATGATATCATCCTGTTCAGCTACGTAACTACCATCGGCTGGCTCTTGCAGTTTTTGATACAGCTACCTGTCCTGCGCCGGGAGCAGTACCCTTTTCCGCGCATCTTGGGAAAAACTTATGAAGTGGTGGCTACTCTGCAGAAATTGGTGCCAGTGTTATTGGGCAATTCCCTCTTGCAGCTGTGTCTGATCATGGATCGCTCCTTCTTTGGCACCCAGCTGGGAGAAGGCAGTGCAGCAGCCTTGTCTTTCGGCGGCAATCTGTTTGTCACCATCACCAGCGTATTTATAGTAGCCATGTCCACTGTGGTTTTCCCCCGCTTATCCCGCTTTGCCTTGGAACATGACTTTGCCGGGGTGCGTGAGCTGCTGGCCATCGTCTTCAAGATCCTGTTATTGATACTGGTGCCCTACCTGATCCTGGTGATAACCTATAATCAGGAAATCATAGCACTAGTATATGAACGGGGTGCTTTTACCAGCCGTTCGACCCAAATGACCTCCCAGGCCTTTTTGTTCTACAGTTTTGCGGTAGTCGGTTATGTAGCCCAGGAAATATTCAACCGGGTCTTCTATGCCTTGAAAAAGTTTAGCATCCCCATGCAGGTCAGCCTGGTTTGTCTGGTTATCAATATAGTCGGTAATCTATTGCTCATGCCCTGGGGCATAATCGGTCTCAGTCTCTCTACCGCCTTGGCTATGCTGGTATACGGGATCATCATGACCCTGCTGGCCCATCGCGAACTTGGGGGGCTGTCTCTGGGGCAGGTTCTGCCCTATGCTGCCCGTTTGCTGATTCCGGTTCTGGGAATGCTGGCTGTTATAGAGGGGTTCCGCTATACGCTGCCCGGCCAGGGATGGCTCGTGGGATTTTTGGTGCCGGCGGCGGTGAGTGGAGTTGTTTATTTGGGCCTGGCTTATATACTTAAATTATTGGATGTTTTTCGTTTGAGGGGGGCGTCATAAATGAAACGCAATGTGATCATAACCTGGGTGGTGTTGCTAGTAGTCCTGGCTGGTTGTCTGGGTGGTTTCGGGCTGCGCTACCAAAATGAAATTCGAAACAATAAGGTGGTAACGGCGGTAGACTACCGTGAATTCCGCAGTGCAGCCAACTTCGCTGATCTTGACCTGGCCAGCATAATGGCCGACCTCAAAACTGCGGGGGTGCAGAACGTGGCGGTCAAAGAGACCACGGTGCGCGACCTGTCCGAACGTGGTGATATTGGCCTTTACTCTTATGCCGAATTCAGTGCGGAGATGAAATCTTACCCCAACGATATCTGGCCGCAAATACAGAGGCATCTCCAAGGACAAGATATTAATCCTTCCAACCGGGTGCTGGTGTCCAGTGATCCCCAGATCACCCAATTCCTGCAGGAACGTCTGTCCAGCCGTTTTACCTCCGAGGAATTGATCCAGTTTTCAGCAGCGGGCCGCGACTATTTTGTTCTGCGAACTACTTTGATCGCTCAACCCCGCACTGCCGCCAACAAAATGGAAAGCCTGCCCCCCATTTTCGACGCCCGCCTGGGGTTCGAAGAGCCCCTCTTGGATGCATTATCTGAGCAAGGATTCAATATAGTACTTATGCCCGGACAGAACCGGGGTTCCAATACTGATTATCTGGCCGAATACCGTCACCTAGTAGAAAGATATGGCGTAGAAATAATGATCATCGATGGCAATTATGCTCCCGGTTACCCAGATCATCTGGACGTCTTACAGGATTTAGTGGCTGATGAGAACCTGACCCTGGGCATCTTCGAAACCTCGGTACAGCTGGGATATATGGAGCAAAAGGGCTTGGATGATATCATGGAGGCCAACGGCTATCCCATCAACCGGGTCTACTCCACCCGTAATGATGAGTTTCTAGATGATGTCAATGAGCGCTATTACCGCTGGGTAAGAGCGGTGGTCGACCGGGGCATACGTATCATGTATGTGGTGCCCTTCAACGATCAAAAGCTCAGCTTTGCCGAAAACCTGGAGAAAACTACCCAGAAGCTGCATGATTTCCATCAGACCATCAACAGCAAAGGTTTTGTCCTGGCTGACCAGACAGTGCCTCTGTCCAATGATATGCCGGGAACCTTCCACTGGATCATGATCGCCCTCAGCCTGTGGGTCGGTTCCTACCTATATCTTATTTATCTGCTGAAAATACCCACCCGGCTCAACTATGTACTGCTGGGAGCCGGAACAGTTCTGGCGGTATTGATCGGTCTGGCCGCCGGGGGCGCCTTAGCCCAGGTTTATGCCTTGGCGGCCGCCATACTCTACCCGACTTTGGGCAGTCTGCTATGGATCATTTATCTGCGCGATCATCGCCAGGAGCACAGCACGATGCGCCAGATAGTAACCTCACTGGCCATTTTGCTAGGCCTCAACCTTTTAGGAGGCTACACTATCGTCAGCAGCCTGGCCGATATCCGCTACATCATGAATGTGGAATTGTTCCGGGGGGTCAAGCTGGCTTTCCTCTTGCCCTTAATGATGTTTGTAGTAAACTATCTGGTGGTTTTCAGTGGGGAAGAAGGCGTGGTCAAATA
>DBRE01000006.1 GCA_002305535.1 Syntrophomonas sp. UBA1376 | reverse complement strand
TAGGTAGCAAATACAAGCAGAACCTTGACTCCAGCCCTATCTATTTCTGTTCGCAGAGTATTCAAGAAACCGGCCATTCCATGTTTGGCGGCCGCATAGCCAGTCCTGCCCGCCAGAGGAGCGTATCCAGCTACACTGGCGACCCCAATTACGGTTCCCTGGGTCTTTATTATGCTGTCAATAGCTGCTTTGGTGCAGTATATAGTGCCAAAGAGACTTATATCGATAACCTTTTTAAGTACAGAAGTCTTGGTTTTCTGAAACAAGCTTACGTGTGATACTCCAGCATTGTTGATCAGCACGTATATATCACCCATTTTATCGATAACCTGGCTTATGGTATCATTTACTGCCGCTTCATCGGTCACATCACACACGAAAGTATTGGCAGAAGCTCCCATGGAGCTCAGTTCCTCAGCCAACATTTCCAAACCCTGCGCATCCTTATCCAGACCGGCTATTTTAGCGCCCCCCTGAGCAAAACGTTTGCAAAGAGCATAGCCAAGCCCTGAGGCAGCACCGGTTATAACCACAACCTTGTCCTTGAAATCTCTCGCCATTTAACCTACCTTCTTTCGCTTCGGCCAAAGGTAGTTACTACGTTCATTACAGTATAGCGGTGTCGATCCCTTTTAACGAGGGATCGACACCACAGGTTTTAATTACTACTGCCAATCTACCAGTTTCTGTGATCCAGATGTTTGTATTTCTCCAGATATCTTACGGGAAGTTTTAAAGCATCCTTCCTAAACGGAGGTGCCAGTTGAGTTCCGTCGACTTCAAACTGGAGAACTGCCGGGCGGCCGGATTTGATGGCTGCCAGGAAGGCATCGCCTACATCTTCAGCCCGATCGATGGTGGCTCCATAAGCGCCCATGGCTGCTGCAACTTCGCCAAAGTTAGGAGCTTCAATATCACAGCCATAGAAACGGTTATTGTAGAAGTCTACCTGGTTCTTCTTTTCCGCAGCCCAAGCCGCATTATGAAATACACAGGATATTACCGGGATGTTTTCCTGCACGGCGGTACTGACTTCGTGGAGGCTCATGCCCCAGGCACCGTCACCAACAATATTGAAAACAGGAACATCCGGACGGCCTAATTTGGCTCCTAAAGCAGCCGGATAGGAAAAACCAGTGTTCCCGAAGGTTAGAGCAGCAATGTGTTGTCTGCCACCATTAAAGTTGAAGTAGCTGTTAGCTGTTGAAGCCACATTACCAATATCGGTAGCCAGAATAGCGTCTTTGGGCATGACCTTGGCTAGTTCCAACAAAACTCTGCGCGGGTTCATAGGATTCCCCGGTACCATAGCCAAATCTGTAATTTCCTTTTCCCACTCAGCTTTACGAGCTGCAATCTCAGCTAAACGAGCTTCATTCACCGGGCGATCACCGATTTTTGCCTGGAGCAGTTTCAGGATCTCGATGGAAGCTGCTCTAGCATCGCCGATAATACCAACTTCTATGGGATGAGTTTTCGCAATGTTCAATGGATTGATATCGATCTGAATTATTTTGGCAGACTCAGGGAAATAATCGATATCATACTGGGGCAAAGTCCCAAAGTATGACAATCTGGAACCGATCGCCAGAATAACATCAGCCTCGGCCATGCTATTCATGGCAGCTTTGGATCCCATATAGCCTATCGGGCCAACATGCAGCCGATGATCAGCCGGGAATGCGTCATTATGCAAATAGGTGCATGCTACCGGCGCGGTCAGCAGATCAGCCAGCTGGGCCACTATGTCATGGGAATCGGTATCTACCACGCCACGTCCGGAGACTATGACGGGTTTCTTGGCATTGGCCAACAGTTCAGCAGCTCTGGCCAATGCTTCAGGCGATCCGCAGCCCCGGTCATCTACACGATACTGGTGGGGTTCTAGAATGTAATCTTCTACTTCCCCGTAAAAATAGTCGCGGGGAATGTCCAACAGCACTGGACCTCTCAGTGCATAAGCCATCCGGAAAGCCGTTCTGGTACAATCAGCAGCTCTGGAGGGATGGGGCAGTCGCACCGTAGCTTTCGTTATAGCTTTGAATACTGAAACTTGATCACACTCCTGGAATCCATCCCAGCCAATAGAACCAGTTCCAGCAGAAGGAGATATTACGACCATAGGGGTATGCCCCATGTTGGCCGCCGCTACTCCGGTGACCATGTTGGTTATTCCTGGGCCGTTCTGCCCTATACATACGCCAGCCTTACCTGTTACGCGAGCATAACCATCTTCCATATGAGCCGCGCTTTGCTCGTGCCGTACCGGGATAAACCTAATTCCCGCGGCTGGCATAAGATCCAGCACGTCCATAAAGGCAGATCCCACTATACCTGATACGTGCTCGATACCTTCTGCCACTAATGTTTCAACAATTGCCTCACTGGCTATCATCTTTTGTTTAGCCATTTTTCTCCTCCTATAAAACAATATTTCAGCATTTCAATACTATCGGTTAGGACCAACATTCACATCGGTCATAACATTGACACAAGCCGGTTTGTCAGATGCAATGGCTCTGTCGATAGCAGCGCCGATCTCAGCAGCCTCGGTAACATATTCCCCGTGTCCACCCAGGGCTTCAACTACCTGATCATAGCGAACATCTCTTAAGAACAATCCAACAAAGGGCTTATCTTCAGTTGCTCTCTGGGCTTCCGACCTCTTGATCATTCCCCAGCAGCTGTCATTGAGAATAATGGTGGTGAAATTGATACCATACCGAATAGCCGTATCATATTCCATAGCACCATAACCAAAGGCACCATCACCGGTGAGAAGGAGTACTTTCTTGTCCGGATGAGCTAGTTTGGCAGCCATGGCATAAGGTACCCCTACACCCAGAGGCCCGAAACTGCCGTTGGCGATCCCCATGTATTGGCCTGGACCGGTAGCTGGCAGGAACGAGTTCCCAAAAGTAGCCGTATCACCACCGTCAATAACTACAATGGTGTTCTCGTCAATGCGCTGCATGATTTCGAACATTAGCCTGGCAGGATGAATGGGCTTTTGATCAGATGTCAGCAGGGGTAAAACCGCCTCTACCATCTGGGCTTTCCCATTGGCGAGAGCCTCGACCCAACCCTGATGAGTGTTCTTTTTGACTGCAGCGGTCAGCTGTTTGAGCACTTCTTTAACATCGCCGACGATACCAACTTCTACGTCCAATTGGTCAGTAATAGATGCAGCGTCAATGTCGACCCGGATGATCTTGGCATTGGCCGGGAAGGATTCCCGCTTCATAATGTAGCCAGGGCGTGTTCCCAGGAGCAATACTACATCGGCATTCTGAATTGCTCCGGCAAACACGGGATGACCAGTAGCTCCAATAGATACAAATAAGGGATGGCTGTCCGGAACCAGGCCGCGGGCAGCGTTACGGGTGAAGAAGGGGATGCCGGCTTTTTCAACAAACTCTTTCAATTCATTTTGAGCTTTGGAGTAGAAAGCGCCACTTCCTGCTATAACTACTGGTCTCTGAGCTTCATCCAATATCTTGGCAGCCTTCTCGATATCAGCCGGATTTCCAGCGGGTTTGTTAGTTAAACGATAGGTTTTCTGGTATTCGACAAGAGATTCATCCACATAACCTTCCATAATATCGCGAGGGATTTCCATATAGACCGGTCCCGGTCTGCCAGTAGTGGCTTCCGCTATGCCTCTGCCAACATACTCAGGAATACGATGGGTTTCCTGTACTGATCTGGCATGCTTGGTCATGGACTTGTAAATATCGATCTGATTAAAGTCCTGTAGCTCATTGCGATCCGCTTCGATAACTTTGGCTTTTCCGGCCATGATCAATACCGGCGAACAGTTACGATCAGCATTGGCGATGCCAGTTACCAGGTTGGTCACACCAGGACCAGCTGTGGCTGTACATACACCAAAATCACCCGTGGTCAGAGCCCATCCCTCAGCCATCATAGCTGCAGTCATCTCATGTCTGACACCGATGAATTTGATACCGTTTTCCTCGCAGGATTCCATCATCGGATAGATGTGTCCTCCTGGTATTCCAAAAATATACTTTACCCCTTCTTTTTTCAGGATTTGTTGAACCATGGTTCCGCCTCTGATTTCCGCCATAAAAAATACCTCCCATCAAAATGTTTTAAATAACACACCTAGAACTTTTTCACTGTTCCAATAACCTTCAATATTTTACGGTTACGGTCATTTTGAACTTTTACGCGATCAAGGCCGGTATAATCCTTCAGTCCCTTGCCGGTCTTCACTCCCAGATTGCCGTCAGCACACATTTTATCCGGCAATGCAGTCGCCGTAGCATTGCACAGCATCGGTGCCAGGAAAGTTCCGCCTAATTTTGCTAAATCCCAGCCAATATGGTCGTAGAGTTCCAGGGGGCCTTCAAAAGCCAACTTAAGTCCAGCATTATTGGTGATGGCCTTATCCACATCCTCAGGAGAGGCCCAGCCTTGTTCCACGATGTAATTGGCCTCCCGTGCCAATGCAGTGTTAAGGCGATTGACTATGAATCCAATGGTGTACTGTTTTAAAACCACCGGGACATGATCCAGGCTTTCATAAACCTTTTTGGCATACTCTAAAGTCTCCGGTGATGTCTCCGGTCCCAGAACTATTTCCACCAATGGAATGATATGAGCCGGGTTACAGAAGTGCCCGATTATCAGACGACCCGGATTCGATACTTCCACCACATCATAAATATTTAAAGCTGAAGTGGTACTGGTCAGGATAGTATCCGGGGAACAGAGCCTGTCCAGTTCCGCAAACAGAGCCTTTTTTATATCTGGCACTTCCGGAACAGCTTCAACTACGAATTTGGCCTGTCTGGCGGCATCCTCCATTTTATCCGTGTAAACCAGCAGTTCATTTACGTTTTTGATACCCTCATCCGTGATCATATCTTCATCTTTCAACAGTTGAAGATTACCGGCAATCAGCATCTTAGCTGTTTCCAGCTGTTCAGCGCTCTGATCATAGAGGGTGGTGGGATAGCCATGGGCTGCAAAATCCTGAGCAATGGAGTGCCCCATTATGCCAGCGCCGATCACTAGAACGTTAACTTTTTCATCCATGTAATTTGATCCCTCCTTATATTTGCTTGAAGCAACGAACAAAAAATGTTTATAATCAGCAAATACTAAGCTTTGACCATATCCCTCCTCCCCACCGTCCGATTAACAATCCCCTTGTATTTTCTAATAAGTTGTGTTCGGGCGGTCGTTCGACCGCCGAGGGTGTAAAAAAATATACTTTGGATCATTTTGGTTAATCATATTCCCACTCACAATGTGTACATTTTGGACTCATGCTCCAGTTGATTGATTGTAATGATATTCCGGAATTTCATAATCCAAGGGTTCGGGTAAGAATAGTGCAATGAGCAATATACACACTATGGGGCCCAGGGTCAGCAGTGATACTGCATTAGCAACACCGGACAAAGGAATAGCCAGGAAACCGACCAAAGCCGGAGCAGCAATCTGACCCAGACGACCAACAATATTATTGCCCCAAGCAGTAGCACTGGCTCTAATTTCTGTGGGGAATAATTCATTAGTAAAGGTGGCGCACAGTACCGTAAATGTTCCAATGAAGAACACAGCAACGATTTGAGATAGAGCTACATGCAGAAATGCTTCAGCCTGGAAGACCAGAGTTACAGCACAAGCACCCAGGAAGAAGAAAATGTAAGCAGTCTTCTTGCGACCGATAGCATCCAAGAGTTTGCCGGCTACATAGTAACCCGACAGACCCAGGGTAAAGGCTAACGCAGTAACCAAGCTGACCTGAGTTGTACCCCATCCCAGATCATTGACTACGTGATAGGTAAAGAAATTCATTGCCGAAGAATAACAGAGATACATAAATACCCACAGACCCATCACTGCAAAAATGTGTTTACGATATGGTTTGGCAAAAATAGCAAAAAGGCTGGGTTTATGTTCCGTACCATTATTCAAGCGCTCTCTACTTTCCACGAATGCTTTGGTTTCCGGAAGATTTTTAGCAAAGAATATGACTAGAATCAGAGGCAGAGCACCGATCACATATAGTCCTTCCCATTCCATATTGAACATAGCCGTCAACGGCAGCAGCAAAGAAGGGAATATAGCTCCTACTGCAGCTGCGCTTTGGAATAATCCTACCGCTCGCCCTCTCATTTCCGGAGAGAATTCCTCGGTCATAAAGATAAAACCCACCGCCCAGCAAGTAACTAGAAAGACACGGGCAAGAAACTGACATGCAATAAAGAATTCAATATTCGGTGAAAAGGCAGTAACCAGGCTGAGAGCCGAATAAATGACTACTGACCAGAGGAAGACTGGTCTGCGCCCTACTCGGTCAGCTAGGCGCACTACGAAAAACGCCAACAGGGTTCCCACAGCAACAGCTGAAACCGTAAAACTGGCAGTTTGGTCATTAAGGTTAAAATCACTGGTAATGAAGGGTAGGGCCAGGTTAATGACCATAAAATCGAAACCTTCAAAGAAAGCACCAATCATGACCAATGGCATCATGCGTTTTTGACGTTCAGTGAGCGTAAATTTGACTTTTGAAGAGCCCGAAGTAGCCTCCAATTTAATTTCACCTCCATGGTTTAATCTACTGTTCTAAAACTAACGATACTCCTCCTTCCCCCTGGTATATTATCAACAATACTGGGAAACAGTTCATACCACTCCTCTCTGAATTATTGGTTTAATTCGCCATATGTAAGAGCCACCCTATAATCAGAGCGCACCTTATTTACTTTTTAGGCGGTCGGTCGTACGACCGCTTAACTAAATAATAATCCTTCTGGTTGGATTATGCAATGAAACTCTTAATAATAGTAGATGACTATGCCTAAGCAATTATTTCCAGCTGTTTAAGTTTATTCTGGGTAGGAATACCATTATTACTCCATTCTCTGATGTGATAATAGGTATCCAGCATTTTATCGATTTGGACTACGGTATCGGCTTGGTCAGGTTCAGATGGCTCTGCGACCAACCGGGCAGGCAGACAGTCCTGGTGACGATCGAAACCTTCCCTTGTATTGAATACCCGTTCCATGTTATAGACCCTCTCCCCCATCTGTAGAAATTGACCAATGGTCATTTTCCTGCCAGTCACATCACGAATTACCGAGGGATGGGGCAACAAGCCGCCTAGGTTGATGGGCAGTAAACCTGGCATTAGTTTCCACAGTAGATGAGTGGAGGGTATGGAAAGCATTATTTTACCTAGCAAACCAGGTATGACACTTTTCTCCCCGAATTTGAATAATGATGGGGGCAAAGTACCAAGAGCTGTGAATAAACAATAACCAGAAGTAGATATTGCATCCATAAGATTTTGCATGAGAACCGTTAAAGCTGCTTTTCCCCTGACCGTCCGGCCGTTGACCTCTATGGGCCCCAGAGCTTCGAAATATATTGGATATCCTCCTCCCAGATGACACCCGCCCCGGTTGGCAGTAGCGTAGCCCAGACCCTGAGCTTGAGATTGACGCGGATCATAAGCCGCCATTTCCAATCCCTTGACCTGCATGGCGAAAGCCTCGGTGCCATATTTGCGGGCTAACCAGGCTGAACCCTCTCCCAACTCGTCAAAGGGAGCTTCGCGATGAGCAATTTTCTCAATAGCTAAACTGATGGCTTCCGGTTGATTAAAATCGATTCCAAAGTCTTTGATTCCGCGCTGACTCATTTCCATAGCCAGAGATAGCGTAAAGCCCATGGACATAGTATCCATACCGAGAAGATCACTCTGGTAGTTCCATTCATTGATCCAATCGACGCTGGTAATGCCCAGATTAGCTCCCAGCAAACCCAGGGTTTCATATTCTGGTCCTTTTATTTCTCTGTTGTCCCGCATGACCCGGCGTTCACAGCGGATCGGACAGCTTACGCAGCCCGAATTGCGGGTCAGGTAGTTTTCGGTCAGGTATTCACCGGATATTTGTTCAGCTTCCTCATGTTTGACTTGCTGGGCATTTAAGGTAGGTAACATATGCTTGCGATTGACGATATTCATCCAAAAGGCTGTTCCGTAGCGAGGCAGGAAACTTCCTGTGGTAGGACTCTTTTGCAGACCTTGCACCCATTTCTGTACATTCTTGCGAAATGACTTAGGATCGTTTATAGGCAGGGATTTCGTTCCATAGGCGACTACCGCTTTCAAATTCTTGCTGCCCATTACTGCACCTATACCACATCTGCCTAAGACCCTTTCTCCAGATACGGCACAAGCATAACGTACCAGATTTTCTCCAGCTGGCCCTATAACTACACATCCATATTTTCTATCAAAGTGGTGCTGGGTCTCCTCGGTATTCAATCCCCAGAGCTCTTGAGCGTCAGTGATAGTTATTTGACCATCCATTATCATCAGGCAACAGGGGTGGGGTGCTTTGCCTCTGATAATCAAACCATCGTAACCGGCCCGGCGCAGTTTGACACCAAATGTTCCTCCGCAGTTGGAGGAAGCGATTCCACCGGTTAGGACATTTTTGCTACTGGCATTAAAGCGGCTGGTACAGGGAGCACCTGTCCCCGTTAAAGGTGTGGTGTTCAGTATCAGCACATTATCAGCAGATAAAGGATCGATACCCGGGGCTAACTCCTGATATAATATGTAAGCGGCTAGTCCCTTGCCTCCCAGAAACATTCGGACTACGTTTTCACTCAAAGGATAATCCCGTACTTGCCCATTAGAAAGATCGATGTCTGCGTAGCGTACTGGTATCATGACGGCACCTCCATAGTGATAGCTCCCAGAGGGCAAATCAAATCACATAGGCCACAGCCTACGCAAGCCTTTTGATCAGACAAAATCGCATATACTTGCAAATCTCCTGGGAAAGTTGGCATGGATATTGACAGAGCGTGTTTTCCGCAGATCTCAACACACATGGAACAAGCTGAGCAGCTAGGGGGGTCAATGACAGGTAGGGCCCATTGTTTGCGCGGAATGCGTGAACAAAGCTGGCCTTTTTCGTCAAACACAGCCTCCTGGGCACAGATTCGTCCGCAAACTCCGCAGTTTATACAGCGCAGGTCGTTTATCTGGTGAAGTTCCTTGCGTTCTCCATCGATGGCGCTGACCGGACATAACAATTTGCAGGCACCACATCCGTTACACCTATCACTTATGGAGTAAGCCATTCCTTCTCCTCCTGACAGCTACATAAATAGGCATTGCTTTCCCTACTCTGAAGGTATCATCTCAGAATGGCTTAGTAAAATATCATTATTAAATAACTTCCATAATCTCTGACTTATGATGGGTATTATGTAATCGTATCAAGAATAAGTGGGCAGGCAACCGGAGCAGTGGAGCTCACGGTGAAGGCTTTTTCAACTTCTACCGCTGCTTGGGACAGTCGGCTTCTATCACGAGCATAAATGGTAGCCAACCTGTCCTGAGGAGTTACTAGATCCCCTACCTTTTTATGCAGTTCCACCCCTACTTCCGCGAAGATCACATCATTTAAGCGTTCGCGGCCAGCTCCCAGGCCCATAACAGCTTTACCGATCGCTAGAGCATTCAGCTCAGTGATATACCCTCTTTGTTGACTCATCACATCCAGCACCTCAGCCGCCTGGGGCAGACCGTAATCAGAACGACTCAGATCCAGATATCCCCCCTGGGCCTCTACCATATGCTGTAATGACTCCAAGCCGGCACCGTTTTTCAGAAGCTTATTTACTTTACGTATAGCTTCCTCCAGGCTGTCCGCTCCGCCGCCTAAACATACCATATGCCCCGCCAGCACCAGGGATAGTTCCTCCAGATCGGCTGGACCATGGCCTTGCAGAGTGTCGATGGCTTCTTTGACTTCCAGAGCATTTCCCACCATTCTCCCCAGGGGTTGATCCATATCACTCAATACGGCCACCACCCGTCTACCTGCTCCCTGCCCAATAGCCACCATGGTTCTAGCTAACTGTTGAGCCTGAGCCAAGTCCTTCATAAATGCTCCCCGGCCCACCTTGACATCCAAAACAATACCCTGGGCACCGGAGGCTAGTTTCTTGCTCATTACACTGGAAGCTATCAGGGGAATGCTGTCCACTGTAGCGGTGACATCTCGGATAGCATAGAGCCTTTTATCGGCAGGTACCAGATTGCCCATCTGTGCAATTACAGCAGCTTTGATCCGGTTAACCTGATCAATGACTTCAGGTAAAGTCTTTTCCACCTGAAAGCCCGGTATAGATTCCAGCTTATCGATGGTGCCACCAGTATGCCCCAGACCGCGCCCTGACATTTTTGCCACGGGGATCCCCGCCGCGGCCGTCAGTGGTACGGCTATCAAGGTGGTTTTGTCACCCACTCCACCAGTGCTATGCTTATCTACAGGAATACCGTTCAGGCCTGACAGATCCATTACGTCACCGGAATTACACATGGCTACAGCCAGATGCTGAGTCTCTTCTTCACTCATGCCTTGAAAATAGACAGCCATAGCCCAGGCGGAAATCTGATAATCCGGTACATCCCCGGATACGATTCCCTGCACCAACTGAATTATCTCATGTTGGCTCAGGGTTCCCCCATCTCTTTTTTTCTCGATCAAACTCTGAAAGTTCATCCACCATCACCTCAGTTCAGGCAAAAAGCTCTTTCCCGCCATATTCTTTGTGGTTACCCCCAAATGATCAGCCACGGATTGCCCTATATCTGCAAAGGTACTGCGTGTACCCAGATCTACCGGACGAATGTCTGCTCCATATACCAACAGAGGCACGTATTCCCGGGTATGGTCTGTCCCTGGTGTAGTAGGGTCACAACCGTGGTCAGCCGTAATAATGAGCAAGTCTTTCCGGTGCATAGCGCCGATTACCTCGGCCAGCCTCTCATCGAAATCCTCCAAGGCCTGAGCATAGCCAGTGGGGTCGTTCCGGTGCCCATACAGTTGATCGAAATCGACCAGATTGGCAAAAATAAGTCCTCGGAAATCATCCTGCAGAGCGGTCAGTATCTTGTCTATCCCCTCCTGATTGCCAGATGTTGGCCAGGAATCAGTAACGCCCCGTCCTGCAAAAATATCCTTTATTTTGCCTATGCCCACCACCCGGCAGCCATCAGCGATCAGCTGATCCAAAATATGTTGAGGCGGTTCCAGGGAATAGTCATGGCGATTAGCGGTACGAGTGAAACTGCCTGGTTGACCAACAAAGGGACGAGCAATGACTCGGCCTACGCCATGTTCTCCCGTCAGCATCTCCCGTGCTGTCTGGCACATTTGGTACAGGAGTTCCAAAGGTATTATCTCTTCATGGGCGGCTATTTGAAACACACTGTCAGCCGAGGTATAAACGATAGGATAACCGGTTTGCATATGCTCTGGACCCAACTCTTCAATGATGATCGTTCCTGAGGCTACTTTATTACCCAGGGTCTTTCGGCCGATCAGCCTTTCGAATTCCGTGATCACCTCGGCAGGAAAACCGTGAGGATAGGTGGGAAAACCCTGTTCCAAGATCAGTCCCATCATCTCCCAATGGCCGGTGGTAGTATCTTTGCCCGGGGATCTTTCCTCCATCCGTCCAAAGGCTGCCTGTGGCTGGGAAACCGGGAGAATTCCCTGGACGGATATTATATTGCCCAAACCAAATCTCTCCAGGTTTGGCAGGTTGAGCCCCCCCACCACCTCAGCCGTATGTAGCAGGGTATTGCACCCCTGGTCACCGAAGCAATGACTGTCCGGGGCTGCGCCAATTCCCAGACTATCTAGAATTATAAGAATCACTCGCCGCTCCATAGTGCACCTCCAATATTTCTCTCTCTATTATGCCCGCGGATGATATAGCTTGTACACCTCCCGCAAGTGAGAACGGGACAAATGAGTGTAGATTTGGGTAGTAGATATATCAGCATGTCCCAGCATTTCCTGAACAGAACGCAAGTCGGCCCCATTTTCCAGCAGATGGGTGGCAAAGGAATGCCTCAAGGTATGGGGGGTGACCTCTTTGGTAAACTCCGCTTTACTTGCATAACCCTGTAAAATCTTAAAAAAACCCTGTCTGGTCATAGGCCGGCCATGAGCATTTAGAAACAGAGTTCTTTCCCGGGGGCTTTTGGCCAAGTAACTGCGACTGCGGGCTATATAGCGCTGTGTCCAGTCAATGGAAGTTTGATTGACCGGGATGATGCGCTCCTTGCGGCCTTTGCCAAAACAGCGCAGGAATCCTGCCCAAAAATTAATGTCATCGATTTGCAATGATAGCAGTTCCGATACCCTGACCCCGGTGGCATACATCAACTCCAGCATAGCCCGATCCCGCAGGCCCAACACCAGTGTCACCTGAGGTTGGTTCAAGAGTTGGTCTACTTCCTCAATGGTCAGCACATCAGGCAGTTTTCTTTTTATTTTAGGGGTTTCCAGATCCACGGTAGGATTATTCTGGCAGTGTCCTTCCAGCACCAGAAATTTATAATAGGCCTTGATGCTGGATAGGCGCCGGGCGATAGTAGGATGGGAAATACCTGCATCCAACTGGTGAGTAAGAAACCTTCTTATATCTTGTTTGGTTATCTGCTCAGGGTCTTCCGAGCGCTGCTGACTGAGCATAAATTCGCTGAACTTCATGAGGTCACGCCGATAAGCGGCACTGGTATTAGCAGACAAACCTCTTTCATACTTGATATAGTCCAAAAATGATTCCAAATAAGCTAGCATAGCTATACTGCTCCTGCCGTTTTCCTGACAGTTTTGACATCATGACGTCAAATCCCTGCTATGGCCTATCCTCCAAATAAAAATCCTGCAGTTTGATTACGAATTGATCCATCACCTGATCATACTTGGAGGATGGTTCTTCATTCTCAACCCGCATGGGATTACCGGAAGGATGTTCGTCCTCAAACCAGCCCCCTACCGCCGGTATATATTGGTTGAGCTGGCCGGTCATCAATGGAATCGCTGCTGCGAAGACCAATATGACTAAAATGACCGCTAGCAGCTGCAATATCTTTTTTTTCCACTGGCTGACAATAATGATCAAATTTACACCCCCACTACAATATCAGACTCAAAAACCACGGTGATAGGTAGGCCTCTATGAAAGCCCCCACTATAAAAAGCAGCATAAATATGGCCAGAAGCAGACTGTAATTACCAAAAGTCCTTCCCAGGGATCCTCCCGAATTGCGTCCCACCAGATAAGCAGAGAAGTTGACCGCCACCACCGACCAGATGATCAGGAAGGGAATATAGACCAGATTCTGGGGTAAAATGGACAGAATGCTCATAAGGACACCGGCTCCCCCCTTTTGGTGGATCAAAAAGCCCACCGTGAAACCCAGAGCATAACCACGCAAAAATACTACGGCCAATATGAGGGGGACTCCGATAATGGTCAATCCCAAAAACCAAATGGCCAGGACAGTCTTAGCCTGAGTAGCCGCCGCAGCCAACAGTATGCCTGAACCATAAATAGGTGATTCTCTTCCTTCCAGCAAATAATTATCGATCATCTCTCCCAGGTAGTCGCGGACGCCACCTTCCAGGCCCTCTACTTTTTGGGCTCCCATAGCTAATCCAATCAGAAATATCAGGCTGATCACCAGATACTGCCACCGGTTGTCTCTTATATGTTGTTTCAACCGCTGTCGTAAAACCATCCCGGTCTCCTTGAAAAGTGTAGGTGCAGATCCAAGATCAGAAACCATGTCCACGTTGCTGACTGGTCATCTCCTCATGAAATAATATGGTGGTGATGTGTTGTTTATGACAGCAGCAAAAACCCGGGCCGTACAGCCCGGGGTAGTTTGTTTATAAATCCGAGTTATTAAATTATTCGCGGGGCGATGTGGACATCCAAGAGGGTGTTTTCATTCATCGTTGCCTGTTCTTCAGATGGTCATTATGATGATTGTTTACACCATATTCTCCCGGGTAATTATTTCATAGAGTACCGGTACGACTTGCTTCTTACGGGACAGCACTCCTTTGAGGAAGAATCCTCCCCCTTTGTCCTGCGGCCCGAAAGCCGCGCTGATAAGGTGACTCTTTTCTCCAGCTACCAACAGCTCAGTCGCTTCCTCCAGTATATCGGTGACCATCAGACATATGAAGGCATAGCCCCTGCGCAGAGCCAATTCTTCCAGGCTCTTCAACAAATTCTCTCGGCGGGGAGCCATCTGCTTGGCATCGATAGTCTCCAGCTGAGAAATGGCAAAGCTAATAGAACCGCTGGTATATTCTTTTAGATCAGAGGTGATGAGTTCTTCATCAGACAGCATCTGTGTATTTATGGTATGTTTTAAAATTTGCTTGCCCCATTCCAGTCCCTCCAAACCTGATATATCCTGCAGCTGCTGAGCTATTTGCCGATCTTTGCTGGTAGTCGTGGGAGACTTGAAAATCATGGTATCACTCAGCATGCCTGACAGAAGCAGACCAGCCAGATTAGTTCCCAAGGCCATACCTGCAGTTAAGAATTTCTCCGCGATCAGGGTACAGGTGGAGCCAACTGGTTCATTATGAAAATAGATAGGTGAAATAGTTTGCAGATCTCCCACCCGGTGATGATCAATGATCTCCAAGATTTCGGTTTCCTCCACTCCCTCTACCGCTTGTTTGCGCTCATTATGATCCACCAAGATCAGTTTTTTACGCTTCATCTCCAGCAGATTATAGCGAGAAACAAAACCCAGGAAAGCGTTCTGCTCATCTACCACCGGATAATTGCGATAACGAGTTGACAACATATGCTTACGAGCTTCCTCCACGGATTCATCTTTTTCGAAAAGAACCAGATCCCGGGTCATCATCACATCCGCTACCTGGCGACTGAGCAATTCTCGCAAGATATCTGGAGCACTATTGATATCCCGGGTGGGGATCAAGCTGTCCATAAATACCATCGCCAGATCACCAATGGTGACCAGTCCCAGCAAACGTCCGGCTTGGTCAAGGACCGGCAGGGTTTTTAAGTCATGGCTGCGCATCAAATTGCCCAATTCAGCCAGACTCATATCGGTGGAAATCGCTACAATTTCACGATCATCAAGAAGATCTTCCACGGTATTTCTCACATTCCATACTACAGTCGGAGGCTCATAACCAAAATAGTCCAGTATGAAACGAGTCTCTTCATTTATTTCCCCGGCAGAAGCTGCCACAAAAAGACCTTGAGCCGTGCTCTGTTTATATGTCTTGTAGCCGATAGCCGCTGCCACCGAGTCAACATCAGGATTACGATGGCCTATGACCATAATGGGTTTCATAGTGATCCCCCCTGTATTCTTTATTTAAGCATTAAATTAGCAATAAACTGAGCTGCCAGGACATCTTCCATAGAATTACGGCTGGCGGCTACTATGGCCAAACCACGGGCATCTCCCCATTCCTGACGGGCACGCTCAACTGCTCGCCGAGCAGGTTCGATACCCCGATGTTGATAGGTTCGAGCCACTGTGCCCGTTATCACCCGAGGACTCTCCAGAAAAGCTGCATCATAGGCTACTCCTCCCGTATCAGTAACCGCCACCACCACCTTACCGGACATGTCCAGCATACGTGGGGTCTCGGCCCCCAAATTGGGCAGAACCGCCTCTACTGTTCCCCCGGCCTGGCTGATCCCCTGCATTACTTTATTACAGCGTTGTAATCTATCTTGGTCTGTTCCTACTCTAGGTTCGCTGACCAGGATGATCCCCGCACGGTTCTCATCAGCCAGTTGAGCAGCGTATCTACCCATTCCTTCAGGATCTACCCGAACTGGTGCCCGGGTCTCATCCGGGCTGGCACCCAAAACAGCTATAGCGCCGGCTTCCAGCGCACTTTCCAGTGTAGTCGACATATCAATAACATCAACTATCATTACCAGAAATCCCTGCCGGGCTGCCTCCTGGGCTCCTGAGGCATCACTGGTCACAATTAGAGGTTTGAACCTTTCCATAGACACCTCCCCCTCCCGGAGTTATAGGCAAGCGCCCCACTCGCATCTGCATAATGAGATGAGCAGTATTCTCTCCCGCCACCCGGGCAATATCATCAGGACTAGCCTTCTCTAAGATTTCAATTTCATTTCCCAGCAACCTTATCATTTTTCCATAAGTAGTGGGCCCCACCCCCGGCAGGCTGATCAGCGGTACTCGATAATGGTAAGGCGGCCTGCCCACAGGGTGGGCTGGTTCACTTCGATCCTGGATTTGGACGATCCGGTCATACACTCCCATGACCAATTTATCATTGCCACAGCTGGGGCACCTAAGCACCGGCGCTTCTTCCGTTACGATAAGTTCACAGTGGGGGCAATAGCTACGGTGATATTTCCCCAACAATGGATCCATCCCGTAATTGGCTAAAACCCGACGTCCTTCTTCTTCATAGATCGCCCGTCGAAATTCATCAAAACTTAACTCAGCCACCCGCAGTAGATTGTATTCCCTCCCTACATTTCCTGCTGAATGGGCATCCGAATTGGAAAGGAAAGTAAACTGGCGGGTTTCATTAATGGTATCCGCCAGATCCGTATCCGAGCTAAGTCCCAGTTCCAGAGCCCGAATCTGGCTGGCTTTCCGGCCCAAAAAAGACTTGAATGAAGGTGACAGCATCCCATAAAACCCTTTATGAGGTGTAAAGGCATGGGCCGGGCAAAATAATCCCTCCAGCAAGTGGGCAAGATTCATTAGTTCTACTATACTAGCCTGACAGTGCTGGGTCGACAATTCCTGATTCTTAACTCGCGAGCGCATGTATTTTTGATACTTATGCAGACTGTCCAAATCGGGGAGATATATAATAACATGTATACCTTCCCGGGTCTCCACTTCACAGCCTGCCAAGAGCATGACCCCGTTAGGAGCGATAAATCCACCCCGCGGATGAGTCCTAAGCTCACCTGCGCTGATCATCTGCATCAGTTCAGTCATCACAGGCGTAGTGCCTGCATCCACCACCCCGATGATATCCAGCCCCTTAAGGGGTGCGGTCTCCTGCAAAAGGCTGGCCAGAGTAAGGTTGCGCGAAGCAGTGATCTTTACCGGACGCCCATTGGCCCAACCAATATGAATATGTAGATCCGCAAAAACACTGCGCAAATCAAAGTCTCTCCCTCTGGTTATAGGCATACTGTATGGCAATAATACTTTTGCCATCAATTATTTCACCGGAAAAGATGGCCTTATGAGCTTCCTCCAGGCTCATTTTGACTACCTCCACAAACTCATCCCGATCGGTATGACTTTCCCCCGTTTTTAGATCACGAGCCAGATACAAATGCAGCTGTTCATCACAGAAACCCGGGGCACTATAATAGGATAGGATCGGTTCCCAAGTATCAGCCGACAGACCGGTCTCTTCTTCCAATTCTCTGACCGCGCAATCCTGGGGCTGTTCACCCGGTTCCAGAGTACCCGCCGGTATTTCCAACAGCACCCTTTCCAGTGCTTTACGATACTGCCGCACCATCCATACCATACCCTCCTGGTCAATTGGTATGATAGCTACCGCACCAGCATGACTCACTATCTCCCTGGTACTGGTTGAACCATCTGGAAGGGTGACCGTATCTACTTTCACATTTATGATCCTGCCCGCAAATATCTGCTGGGAAGAGATAGTTTTCTCAGAAAAGTCCATATGGCTACCTCCTGCATAAACTCTTCTTTAATAACATACACTGCCAGCAGAGGTGATGGCAAATATGAATTTAGCAATAGGTAAATCCGGCTTTTATTTTAGGGGACACTTAGGTGATCTGATCACTCTGCTGGCAGGCTATCCTCCTGATACTACCCTGGCGGAATTCATCCGGTTAAACCTCCACTAACCCATATGTAGGGAACGGAAGACTGTGCTATTCCGATGCGGTTAGATCAATATTAGTTCGGAATCGCCTTCCACCCAACCCAAATGCTACCTGGGCGCGCGTGAAAGGATTCGATGGAGCAAGGAGGGATGGTGGAAAAGACCCAGAACTTGTGTCAGAGTAGGATTTGCTGGCTAACTTGGTAGGGGGCGATGCCCACATCGTCCCGGGTTTCTGGCAATCATAAAATCATCATATGGGTATGGCTTGGCATAGACACTCGTGCGATATCTGATATACAAAAGCGCGGGGCGATGTGGGCATCGCCCCCTACACTCCCGTAAGACCGGCGACGGCGAAATCGAACCTTTCATAAAGCGACTTCCACCCAGCCCAAATGTTAACTAGGCGCGTGTAAAAGGATTCGATGGAGCAGGAGAGATGGCGAATAAGCAGCCAATCAAACATAACAGGCTATCAGTCAAGTGG
>DBRE01000085.1 GCA_002305535.1 Syntrophomonas sp. UBA1376 | reverse complement strand
AGCGGCGAAAAGGGAAAACCAACCAACTCCGAATTCATTGCTATCATAGCTGACCGACTCCGCTTGGAAAACAAAGTCAGCTAGGTATCGGTTTACTGGCCTCTTTTTTATTGGGTCGCCAATGAAGAAGGGGCTTTTTTGTTGGGCGGAGCCTGGCGGCAATGGTTTCCAGCCGTGTTTTTATTTGGTGTCCATTGTGTTAATATAAATGCGGTGCAATAGAAGCCACAAAGAGGTGAACCATGTTGATTAAAGGCCGAGCACGTCTTGATCGACGAACCAAGAATCTGGTCAAGCGTCTGCGTAAAAATGATATTGCCATTATTGATCATGATGATATAGATGAAGTAGCAGCCAATTCACTGATCGACATACGACCTCAAATGATTATCAACACTCAAGCTTCGATAACTGGTAAGTACCCAGCGAAAGGTGCCTACAAAATATTGAAGGCGGGCATTCCTATCCTGGATGAGGTAGGAGAGGAAATATTTGATGAGGTGCGTGAAGGAAGCTTGCTCATCGTTCGTGATGAGGAAGTATACTCCGGTAACCGAAAGATAACTGAGGGGCGGCAGTTGACCCTGGAAGATGTTGATCACAAGTGGAAAGAAGCCAATGAGAATGCCAAAGCCCAACTGGATCACTTTGTAGAGAACACTCTGGAATATGCTAAAAAGGAAAAAGATATATTACTGGGCAACTTGGAGGTTCCGCCCCTGCAGACACCGATACTGGGCCGCCATGTATTGATAGTGGTGCGTGGCAGCAGTTATAAAGAAGATTTGCGCGCCATCAATTCCTACATTCAAGAAGAAGATCCGGTATTGATCGGAGTTGATGGTGGTGCTGATGCTCTCCTGGAATTTGGCCTGAAACCAGATATTATTGTGGGTGACATGGACAGTGTTTCCGACGAAGCTTTACAGAGTGGCGCTGAAATAGTGGTTCATGCCTATGCAAATGGCAACGCTCCCGGACTGCAACGGGTGGAAGACATGGGACTGTCGGCTTTGATATTTCCAATGCCGGGAACCAGTGAAGATGTGGCCATGGTTCTGGCCTGGGAATATGGCGCCAGCTTGCTGGTGGCTGTGGGTACACACTCCAATATGATTGATTTTTTGGAAAAGGGACGGCCTGGCATGGGAAGTACCTTTCTGGTACGTATGAAGGTAGGATCTATACTGGTTGATGCCCGGGGCGTCAGTCAGTTGTACCAGCAGAGTCTGCCCAGGAAATATCTCCTTCAGCTTTTCATAGCAGCTCTGGTGCCTATTATAACTGTTTTAATGATATCTCCTGCCACCCAGCCGTTTTTCCGAATAATTTCCCTGCAGCTCAAACTGCTGTTCAGTATGTAAAGGGGAGTGGATAGTAAATGATTGATTTAAGATATCATATTGCTACGATCGTGGCGTTGTTTTTGGCTCTGGCCGCAGGTATATTGATAGGCAGTACCATTGTCGGTGATGATTTGCTGGTGGAGCAGCAGAAGAAGTCGATCGATCGCCTGGAGGAACAATTCCTTAGTTTAAGAGAACAGGAAAAACTATTGTCGGAAGCTAATATCTTTCAAACTGATATGCTAGCCAAATATGAAAACTACACCCAGGCCATGCTGCCGGTCTTAGTTAAGGATCGCCTAAAAGGCATGAATGTGGCGGTAGTAGTGTCAGGTGGTAGTGATATCCCGGCGGGCATGCTGAATTCGCTCACCATAGCCGGTGCCAATATCGTCTCCAAAACGGTGGTGTTGGAGGAGGCCACTCTTAAGAATGCTGATTTGCGCTCAGAATTGATAGAATACTATCAGCTGGATCCGGCCAGTGATGCGAATACTCTTCGCTATCAAGTGGCTACCAGTGTAGCTGCGGTAATTAACAACCAGGCTGATGACACTGTGGCAGCCTTTTTACAGGATAAGGGCCTGGTCAAATTAAGTGGCACCAATGACATTCCGATCCAGGCGGTAATATTAGTAGGTGGCACTGACGATCTGAATATGTTTCTAGCCTCTAGTTTTGATCAGGGTTTGATCACTCATTGCCTGGAGAAGAGCTTAAAAATTTTCGGGGTAGAAACATCACAGACTTCTTTCTCATACATGGAGCAATATCAGGAAAATAACATTAGCACGGTGGATAATATAGATTTGAGTCTTGGCCAGATCGCCCTGGTCTATGCACTGGAAGGCGAGCCAGGCCATTATGGTATCAAGCCCACTGCTAAGCGTTTTATGCCCAGTGTGCCATTTGAATCATTGGGAGGACAGTCTTAAATGAAAAGCATTTGGGCCATCATTCCGGCTTATAATGAGGCTGAGCGTATTGCCCAGACTGTTAAGGCGGTACAGATGGTGCCGGAGATCGAGCATATATTGGTTGTTAATGA
The DNA here is from genome assembly GCA_002305535.1 of Syntrophomonas sp. UBA1376. Lineage (GTDB taxonomy): Bacteria > Bacillota > Syntrophomonadia > Syntrophomonadales > Syntrophomonadaceae > DTU018. Next base: position 3,895 of record DBRE01000085.1, on the reverse strand, counting down.
TGGCTCCACAGATTCTACAGCTGAGGAAGCCATGAAAACTGGAGCTCAGTTGTTAAACCTGCCTGACAATGTGGGAAAAGGCGGGGCTATGAACCGGGCTGTGGCCGAATTGGATGGGGCTGATATCATTCTTTTCTTAGATGCTGATCTAGCTGATTCCGCCTCCCAGGCGGGGCTTATCTTGGAACCCATACTGCAAGGCCAAGCTGATCTAGCTATTGCTGCTTTTCCACCTCCCCGGCGTAAGGGAGGATTCGGATTAGTCAAAAAGACGGCAGCCTGGGCAATTGGCCGAGCGGGGGATTTACGATCAACGGCTCCTTTAAGCGGACAGCGGGCCATGACTCGCCAAGTGCTACAGTCGGTACTGCCTTTTAATGAGTCCTACGGAGTTGAACTGGGCATGACTATCCGGGCTTTGCGCCATGGTTTCAGAATTGTGGAAGTACCTACCACCATGAGTCACCATGAAACGGGCCGTGACCTGCAGGGGTTTATACATCGTGGCCGACAATTGTGGGATGTTATCAAAGTAGTGATCAGAGAGTGGAGGAATCTGCTGTGAATGAACTTTACTGGGCGGTCGGGGGTTTCCTGGCTGCCTTTGTTCTTGAAGGACTGATCCTGTATCTGCTCATACCAATGTTAGTAAACACAGGAGCGGTTCGCACTAATTACCGGGAGGAGCAAATTCCAGTAAGTGCCGGTGTTTCTTTTGCCATGACCCTCTTGCTGGTGTATTTGTTGTACCAACTGGCCGGCCACCATGTGCCAGGAGATCAGCTATTTATGCTGGGCATAATGGCTATCTCATTCTTGGGATTTATCGATGATATGCTGGGGCGCCGGGATGCTACTGGATTCAAAGGTCATCTGGGAGCCCTGCGCCATGGCCGCTTGACTACCGGAGGCCTGAAAGCTCTGGGGGGCGGAGTGATCGCTTTCTATCTGGCTTTGTTTATATCGGCAGACTGGGGCAATATTATTGTCAATACCCTTCTGATTGCTTTGACCACTAATTTTATTAACCTTCTCGACTTGCGGCCTGGCCGGGCAGTTAAGGGAACTCTGCTGCTAGCAGCTATCATAGCGGCTTTGGCCTGGCGATCCATGGATTGGATTCTGGTGCTACCTTTACTGGGTGCAGTCGTTTTTTACTTCCCCAGTGACTTAAAAGCGCGGGTCATGATGGGGGATGCCGGTTCCAATGTACTGGGTCTGGCCTTGGGATTCTGGGCGGCGGCCTATTTGCCGCTGCTGCCGCGAATAATTATGCTGGTTTTATTAGTGGTATTCCACTGGTATACGGAGCGTTACTCTTTGACGGAAACCATTGAAAAGGTAAAAGTATTACGGGCTATTGATCAATTAGGGAGGAATTAGACATCATGGTTAACCGCAACAGATTAATTGAACAGTTTGTGAAGATGGTAGAAATAAGCTCTGTTTCTGGCTGCGAAGGTCGTTTTAAGGACTACCTAAAGGAGGCTCTGCATCAGCGAGGTTTGCGTGTAGTCGAGGATCGGGCTGGTGAAGCCCTGGGCGGCGATGCCGGAAACCTGTTGGCCACTTGGCCAGGTTCAACGGGTGGTTCAACACTATTGTTCTGCGCCCATATGGATACGGTGCAACCAGGTATTGATATAAAAGCAGTAGTGGACGATACCTGCATAAAAAGCGCAGGGGAGACTATACTGGGAGCGGATGACAAAGCTGGTATCGCCGCTCTGCTGGAAGCGATCGACTGCATCCAGGAGCAAAACCTGCCCCATCCCGATGTGGAAATGCTATTCACGGTAGGGGAGGAACAAGGCCTGCAGGGTTCCAAGTTTTTTGACTATCGACTCTTGCAAGCAACCATGGCTTTTGTGCTGGATGGCGGAGGGGCTCCGGGTGATATTATCATCCAGTCTCCCTGCCAGAATGAGATCGAATATGTGGCTTATGGTAAGTCGTCCCATGCCGGCATCAATCCAGAAGATGGGGTGAATGCTATCCATTTGGTTAGTCAGGCTCTGGCAGTAATGCCCTGCGGGCGGGTCGACGAGGAAACGACCTGCAATTTTGGCATCATCGCCGGGGGGACTGCCCGCAATATCGTGGCCGATGTATGCCGAGTAAAAGGGGAGTCCCGCAGCCTCCAGCGTAGCAAGCTGGATACCTTGACTGATAAACTGGTCAACACTTTCCGGGAGGAAGTGGAAAAGAGAGGCGGACGGGCTGAAGTACAGGTTACTCTCCTCTATCCGGAATTAAAATTAGATGAGGATCAGCCGGTGGTGCAAACGGCGGTCAACGCAGCTAAGAGGGCCGGTTTGCAACCGGTGTTGACCGGTACCGGTGGCGGGAGTGATGCCAGTATCATAAATGGCCAGGGTATTCCCTGTGTCAATCTGGGCATTGGTATGCAACAGGTGCACACCACCAGCGAATTTATTCTCATCGATGATTTGGTCAAGAATGCCGAGCTGGTTCTGGAGATAATAGCCCAGGCGACTGAGCCGGTCAAGAGGTGAGGTTTATGCTGGAAACCAAGCTGGGGGTATTGAAAGAACTACTATTGGAAAGGCCGGGCATCCAGGTATATAAGGTGCTGGTAAATGGACAGGAAGAAAAGTGCTTGGTCTACACTGATCTGGTGGGTGCCGTACACATTGGCGATCAAGTACTTCTCAACACCACGGCTCAAAGCCTTAAGCTGGGCAGTGGGGGCTACCATTATGTGATCACCGGGCTGTCTGGGGCGGGAAAAGACCTGCCGAGCGGTGGGCACATCATGAAGCTGCGCTATACTCCTTTGCAGATAAAGGTGTTGAGTGCTGAGGAAGAAGAAAGTCCCTTCCATCGGGAGCTGAAAGATGCTGATAGTCTGGAAGGGACACCGGTTCTGGCTGCTACCCTGCATTCCATGTTGGGTCCTCTGGCAGTGGAACTGCATCGGGTTGGTCTCAAAGTTGCTTACATAATGACGGATGGAGCCGCCCTGCCGCTCAAATTTAGCCAGACGGTTGATTGGCTTGTCCAAGAGGGTATCCTGCAAGGAACAGTTACTATCGGTCATGCCTTTGGCGGAGATGTGGAGGCGGTTAATATTTATTCAGGTCTGCTGGCTGCCCGGGCAGCTTTTCAGCCGGATGTGATCATTGTCAGTATGGGGCCGGGAATAGTAGGGACTGGCACTAAATGGGGATTCAGCGGCGTGGAGCAGGGAATGATTCTCAATGCGGTCGAAACTCTAAAAGGACTTCCGGTGGCGGTACCGCGTATCAGTTTTGCGGATGCCCGCCCCCGCCATCAAGGTCTCAGCCACCATTCCCTAACGGTTTTGTCCCGGGTATGCAAGGTAGGCTGTTTGCTTCCCCTGCCGCACCTTAAGGAAGAACAGATGGGATTGATCCTGGAGCAGGTCGAACGGGAGGGCTTGTTGGGGCTGCATGATGTATGTATTGAAGAAGAGAACGGGGCTTTGGAACGTTACCGCAGCAGTAAGTTGAAATTTACCACCATGGGACGTGGGGTGGATGAGGATCCCGAGTTTTTTGCAGCCCTGGCAGCTACCGCCCAGGCAGTGATAAAGGTTTTGGCCGGCCAAGCCTTAAATAGGATCATTTCAAAGCTGTAAGCTGGGTTTGGGTGGAAGGCGCTTCATGAAAGGTTCGATTCCGCTGTCGCCGGTCTCCACTGAGTGGTACCAGGTTTGATTAATGATGCTCTTGCCAACTTGACTGATAGCCTGTTATGTTTGATTGGCTGCTTATTCGCCATCCCTCCTGCTCCATCGAATCCTTTCACGCGCGCCCAGTTAACATTTGGATCGGGTGGAAGGCGCTTCATGAAAGGTTCGATTCCGCTGTCGCCGGTCTCCACTGAGTGGTACCAGGTATGATTGATGATG
>DBRE01000084.1 GCA_002305535.1 Syntrophomonas sp. UBA1376 | reverse complement strand
TAAGCCACCTGCTTGACCCGGTCACCCAGAACCTGTAGGTTGAACGGCTTAAGGATATAATAGTCTGCGCCCAGTTGCACTGCCTTCTGGGTAATATTTTCCTGGCCGAAAGCAGTTAGAATAATGATTTTAGGCCTTTTGGTGAGGTTGGTCTGATTCAGCTTTTCCAGGACACCTATGCCATCCATGTATGGCATGATCAAGTCCAAAATCAGAACATCTACCTCATTTTTCTCTACCACTTCAATTACTTCCATACCATTATTACATACATCGATGATTTCAAAATCGCTTTCATTGTTAAAATAGTCCCTGAGAATTCCACAAAACTCCCGATTGTCATCGGCGATCAGGACTCCGATACGGCTCGCTTCATTGAACATGAACCAAATTCCTCCCTATTCCTGATTAAGTCTGATTTATTTGATTTATATTGAGTTTTCGACGATACACCAGGTATTTCCTGCTTTATTTTTCAACCAAATTGAGTCATATTGCTGCAAGCAATCCTATAAATTAACACATATATCCTTCTACTTGACGACAGACTATTACAGACATTTGCTATCTAATTACCAATTATTCTTAGCTTATGACTGGAAATCCAATCTAATATTTTGTCGAAACATTCAGTTGTTTAATTTCGTTGTCGGAGGTTTCAGATAACATATTGTCCATAAAAACACCATAGCCTCGTTGGGGGTCATTTAAGAACACATGAGTGATAGCGCCTACGATCCTATTATCCTGAATGATCGGACTACCACTCATGCCCTGGATTATTCCCCCGGTAACGTTGAGGAGACGCTGATCAGCTATGCGCACCACCATTCCTTTGCCATTACGCCTCTCCGGATATACCTTTTCAATTACAATATCAAAAGCTTCAATGTCATCACCATTAATAACCGTATAGATTTGAGCAGGGCCTTTTTTCACCTGATGAGCATAACCCACTTCCATACTGTAGCGATGCAATGGATTGGTTATGTCTTCATCAGTACTGCCAAATATGCCAAAACCCGTATTTTTAGTTATATTGCCTTGAATATTGCCTTCACTGTTGAATATCCCGATCTTCTCCCCGGGTCGCCCAGGTCGACCAGGTTTGATCGTCTGTACCGAAGCACTGACGATTTTGCCGCTTAATACTTCAATATTCTGGCGGGTATCGGCATCAATGATCACATGCCCCAAGGCTGCATATTCGTGTGTCTGTGGATCCCAGAAAGTAAGTGTCCCCACGCCCACTACTCCGTCCCTTACATACAGACCTATTCGGTAGCGTTGGGTCTCAGAGCAATAGTATCCTGCCACAGGCACTTCCAAAACCTCTTCTCGGCGCTGCACTGTCAAGACCATTTTTTCGTTGTGATGTGCATCGATCAACCTGGCCAAGTCATTTTCAGTGCTGACCCCTTGTCCATCTATTTTTAAAATGCGATCTCCGATCTGCATCCCTTTATCCCGAGCTGGGTAAACCTTTTCTCCGTTTTCATCCACCACTGGTGCAAAGCCAACTACCATCACTCCCTTTGACTGCAGCATTACACCTATGGAGTGACCTCCCACTACCACCCGGTAAGGAGCAATAGCCTCCACCGCCATTGATTTGACAGGTATATAACCCAGCAACTTTACTGCCACGTCCACCTGCCCTGGTTTTAGGGCTACTATTTCGTAACCATTGGACTGACGGTTTACGATCACCGGCGAATCAACTGGAGCAGTAAAAACGCTGCTGGATCCGCCGACCACCTGCATTTGGATATATTTTTGCAGTATCTCCGGCATTTCCAGGACAATTTCACTGCTTTCTCCGACTATCATTTTTTGATTGTCCGGTAAAGTCAGAACTATCCTGGCTTGAGGAGAAAAACAAATGGCCAAAAAAAGCAAAGCCAGAATGACGCCAATAACTGGCCGAATCTTGCGCATAGTATGAATTCACTCCCGAGACTTGATGTTCTCTATTCTCTCCTCGGGAGGAACAAACTATACTGTCAGGATTATTAGCTGGATGCAAGAGGGGACGGTTCTTTCTGTCATTTCAAAAAGCAATAAATAGAAATAACAGTTATCATGAAATGACAGAAAGAACCGTCCCCTCTTGCATCTATGAAGCGGCCTCCACCCAGGGCCAATTGATAACTGGGCGCGTGAAAGGATTCGATGGTGACTAAAAGGAAGGAAAAGAAGAAAACCAGGTTAATTGTTGGCGTTGGCGATCATCTCGCGGGCGTGTTGGAGAGTGATGTTCGTGATAGTTTCACCGGAGAGCATGCGCGCCAGTTCAGCCACGCGTTCCTCACCCTGCAAAAGGCTGACACGGGTGAGCGTTTGACCATCATAGACCTCTTTTTGAATAAAGTGATGTACTCCTGCATAAGCTGCTACTTGCGGGGCGTGAGTTACCAGAATTACCTGATGGGCGTCAGATAATTGCTTTAGCTTGCGGGCCATGGCAGTCAAGGAAGTTCCCCCAACTCCCACATCGATCTCATCAAATATCAGAGTTGGCACCTGATAAGTATCAGCCAGGGCCGTCTTGATAGCCAATATGACCCGGGACAATTCCCCACCCGAGACCGTACGAACCAGAGGCCGCAAATCTTCCCCTGGATTAGCAGAGAACCATAACTCCACGCGATCCCTACCTTGAGGCCCGGGTGTCGAACGACCCTCCAGGCGAATTTCCAAACGTATGTGGGGCATATTCAACTGGCTCAGTTCAGCCAGGATCTCTTTTTCCAGAACAGCAGCGGTTTCCGAACGCAGTTCCGTCAGTCGGCCGGCAGTTTCATCGTACTGCTGCTGCAACTGCTGGATTTCCTCCTCCAGAACCTGCTGGCGCTCTGAACTCATTTCTAGCTGATTTCTTTCTTCATAAGCCTGCTGCAGATGAGCCAGAATTTCATCTACACTTTCACCGTATTTCGACTTCAGTCGTTCAATAGTATAAAGTCGCTGCTCTATTTCTTCCAATAAGCCCGGATCGAAATCTAGTTCATCCTGAAAAGAGGCCACACTGGCAGCCATATCCTGAATAGTAACCAGCATCTCCTGCAAAGGTTCAGTCAGAGAGGCAAAAAACTCATCATCTTTAATGCCTTGAGCCGCCTCCAGAGCCGAGGACAGCAGATCATAGGCACTATAGCTTTCTTCACTGCGATACAGGTCACCAAGCATCCTCTGACAGACTTCATCCAGGCGGTTGGCATTGCGAATGCGCTGCCTTTTCACGGTTAATTCCTGATCCTCACCTGAGACCAGCTGAGCCTTTTCAATTTCATTAATTTGAAATTCCAAAAAATCGAGGCGCTGCAATTTGTTTTGTTCATCATCCCGCAGGGCTTCCAATTGGCGTGTTAAGTTTTGCAGTTGACGGTATTTCTCTTCGACCTGAGTCCGCAGCGGCTGGATGCGGGGATCAAAAGCATCCAACATGTCCAGATAGGTATCTGTTTGCAGAAAATTATGCTGCTCACCCTGAACGTGCAGATCAACCAAATAAGGAGCAACTTCTTTGAGGGTCGATACGGTAACGGTTCGGCCATTGATGCGCGCAGTACTGCGTCCGTTTGGAGCGATCACCCGGCTGATGATCAGTTGATCATCCCCCGTTTCCGCCAGGCCCTGTTCCTGAAGAAACTGGCGGAGTTCTTTTTGCTGGGGCAGCTCAAAAACAGCCTCCACCATGGCCTTCTGATTTGGGTCGCGTAAGAAATCTTCCTGGATGCGTTCCCCGATCACCAATCCCAGAGCGTCGATGATGATGGATTTGCCTGCCCCGGTTTCACCAGTGAGCACATTAAGCCCGCTATCGAATTCCAAGCGCAGTTCATCGATCAGTACAAAATTTTTAATTAACATTTCCGTCAGCATGACAGTTCCTCATTCCAAGGCCTAAAGCAGTTGTTGAAAGTGCTTAAATACTTCGACTACCGCCTTTTTTGGCTTGACCACTATGAATATAGTGTCGTCTCCCGCCACTGTTCCCAGTATGCTGTCCAAATTGGAAGCGTCAATACCAGAAGCTACACTTTGGGCCCCTCCGGGAAGAGTTTTGATCACGATGATGTTCTCGCTGTAATCCATTTTCACCACCGCTGCCTGCATTATCCGGTGTAGCCTCTCCTGATCACGGTTACCAGCGGTCATATCCGGCAGAACATAGCGATAGCCATCCCCATCGGGGATCTTGGCCAGATGGAGTTCCCTGATGTCTCGCGAAACCGTGGCTTGAGTAACATCGAAGCCATTAGATCGCAGTGCATTACATAGTTCTTCTTGAGTTGTCACCCGTTGATTGCTGATTATATCTATGATTCTTCGATGGCGCCTAGATTTCATAGGGTTCCTCCACCTCATAAACTTGCTGCTCAACCACCCAGGGTCGATAAGGTTGCTTAAGGAAATTCCATGGTCAGGTCTCATTTTCCTTCTGATCCAGTTGAGTTATAAAGTCTCACTTCTTCGCAAACGGGTATCGATGTGATGAAAAAAGGAAGTGGACTTCAGATTGATCAAATTAAGCTTATAATCAGCCCGTTGCACGGATACCACTGCGTCAGGCTCCAAGGGTAGTTCCACCTGACCATCTAATCTAATCAAAACCCCGCGGTCATCCACCGAAGATAGTTTTACTGTCTTGTCGCCGCTGACCACCATCGGCTTGCGGCTGATGATCTGGGAAGCAATGGGGGTTATCATCATTAATTCCAATTCCGGATCAACTATGGGGCCTCCGCATGATAGAGAATAAGCGGTTGAACCCGTGGGAGTAGCTACTATGAGTCCGTCGCCCCGATATTTGCCCACCTGATCTGGCCCGATCTCAACCATTATGTTATTCAGTTGATGATCGGTGGATTTGATCACCATTTCGTTTAAGCAGCATCCCTGCTGGGAGGTTTGGCCAGCTTTTTGTACCGTCACCTGCAACATCATGCGCTGATCCAGACGGAAGCGACGGTTTAATAGATCAGGTAAATAGTGCTCCAGCTCATGTACTTCAATGCTGCTTAAGAAGCCCACCGTGCCCATGTTCACTCCCAAAACCGGCACTCCGGTAATAGCGTATTTGCGAGCCGCCCGCAATATGGTACCATCCCCGCCAAACACGATCAATAGATCAAACTGGCGCTGATCCTGCATGGTCTCCCACTCATCATCTACTTCCACATCCAGGCCTTGACCTTGCAGAAGTTTCACCGTTTCCAGTGCCACGGTTTGGGTCGCTTCTTTATAATGGTTGCTGACCAGTAGTATTCTCATGCGCTGTTTTTCCTCCCAACTGTAGGTGGGCTTCATCCACCACACGCTGTACCTCGGCTTCTATATCCGCTAGCGGCAGTAAATCCTGACGAAGGTGAATCAAGAATTCTATATTCCCCTTAGGACCCGTGATGGGCGAATAAGTCAAGCCCAGGCAATTCAATCCATGCTGCGCTGCATGGTCTATACTATGCAAAAGTACTTCCCGGTGGATATCCTTGTCACGCACTACACCCTTGCGGCCTACTTTGTCACGACCAGCTTCAAACTGCGGTTTGATCAGACAGATCACTGCTCCCTCATATTTTAATAGGGATTTTATCACCGGAAAGACAAAGCTGGTTGATATGAATGATACATCTATTGTGACCAGATCTACCGGTTCTGGAAACTCATCGGTAGGTAAATAGCGTATGTTGGTACGTTCCATGTTTACTACCCGGGGATCATTACGCAGTTTCCAGTCCAATTGGCCATAACCAACATCCACCGCATACACCCGGCGGGCTCCTCGCTGCAAAGCACAATCGGTATAACCACCAGTGGAAGCACCCACATCCAGTACCACCAGATCCTGTACCTCGACCCCGAATACATCCAGGGCCTTTTCCAGCTTCCAACCTCCCCGACTGACATAGGGACACCCTGGTGACATAGCTTCGATCAGTGCGTTTTCGTCCACAGCGGTACCCGGTTTATCTACCCTTCGGCCATCTACTTTGATCTGTCCAGCCAAAATCAAAGCCCGAGCCTTTTCGCGAGTGGCCGCCAATCCCTGCTGACAGACCAGTATATCTAATCTAACCTTTGCCAAGCTTCAGCAACTCCCAGCCCTGAGGCTGAACCAATTCTGGCCAGCGGTTGATGATGGAATCCATAATAGCTTCTGGGTTCATATCCAAATATTCAAATAGAATATCTACTTTGCCATGTTCTACAAACTCATCCGGTATCCCTATCCGCAGCAGATCCACCTGCAACCGTTCTTCCTGTAGGGTTTCCAGAACAGCGCTGCCAAACCCACCCGATAAAACGTTATCCTCGATGGTGACCAGATATTTGTGGGTACAAGCCAAATCACTGATCAACTGCTTGTCTAGGGGTTTTACGAAGCGGGCATCAGCCAAAGAGGCAGTTATCCCATGCTGGGCCAAGAGTTCCACTAATTCCCTGCCAATAGTCGTTCCCCGACCAATACCTATTACCGCCAGATCCTGGCCGTGCTGCAGCAGAGTGCCCCGTCCAACAGGAAATGGTTGCCCCGGAGCATCCACAGAGACTCCCAAGCCTACCCCGCGGGGATAACGTATGGCAACCGGCTCGCTAAGAGTTAGAGCTGTAGAAAACATCTGCACCAGTTCGTTTTCATCAGCTGGTGCCATCACCGTCATGTTCGGTATACTGCGCAGATAGGCCAAATCGAATACCCCGTGATGAGTGGGGCCATCTTCACCGACCAAACCAGCCCGATCAATAGCAAAAATCACCGGCAGGTTCTGCAGAGCTACATCCTGAATGATTTGATCATAGGCTCGCTGTAGAAAAGTAGAATAAATCGCCACTACCGGTCTCAGCCCACCTCTTGCCAAACCGGCGGCCAGGGTAACAGCGTGCTGTTCGCAGATGCCTACATCAAAAAAGCGTTGCGGATAGCGCTGGGCGAATCCAGCTAATCCAGTGCCTAGGGTCATAGCCGCACTAATGGCCACCAAATTCGGGTGAGTCTCACCTATTTCTACCATAAAATCACCGAATACTTCCGTGTAGCTGCGAATAGGTTTCTTTACGGGAATGCCAGTTTCCACATCAAAAGGCCCCACCCCGTGGAATAGACCCGGATCACGACGAGCTGGTTCATAACCACGGCCTTTTTCAGTGATGGTGTGGATCAATACCGGCCCTTTCATACGACGAGCATTTTTTAATACCGTGATCAACTCTTCCCAATTATGGCCATTGACCGGACCGATATAAGTAAAGCCCAGTTCTTCAAAAAATGCTCCCGGAACCATAAGATACTTGACCAGATCCTTAAAGCGACCTGCTACCCGAGCAATATTGGCTCCGATACCGGGAATCCTTCTTAAGACCGTCTCAATATCTTCTTTGGTACGAGAATAAGAGGGATCAGTGCGCAACCGATTAAGATAAGCTGATAAGGCACCTACATTCTGCGAAATAGACATCTCATTATCATTTAATATCACGATCAAGTCGCGATCTTCATTGCCAGCGTGATTCAAAGCTTCAAAAGCCATTCCTCCGGTCAATGCTCCATCGCCGATGACCGCAATGACTGAGTGATCTTCCCGCTGCAGATCCCTAGCCATTGCCAGACCCAGAGCGGCCGAAATGGAAGTGCTGCTATGGCCAGTATTGAAAGTATCATGAGCAGATTCCTCCACTTTGGGAAATCCGCTTAAACCACCATATTGCCGCAGAGTTCCCATCTGTTCGCGACGGCCGGTAAGAATCTTATGGACATAACTCTGGTGCCCAACGTCCCAAATTATTTTATCGGCAGGGCTGTCAAAAACATAATGTAGAGCCAGAGTCAGTTCAACCACTCCCAGATTGGCAGCCAGATGACCCCCACACTGAGATACACTGTTTATCAATAATTCACGTATTTCCTCAGCCAAGCTATCGATAGTGGATAAATCCAATGCTTTTAGATCCTGGGGAGAATTAATACTGTTAAGGATGGACATCATTCACTCACCTTTTGTTATTTGAACAACTTGCTGCAGATCAAAGTTACCGGGGCAGCTGTCCCTATAATAGCAAATAATACAGCACTATGTATTCTTTAGCTTTGTCTTTCTAGAGTAAAGTTAGCCAGCTGGCGTAGAAAATCCGCTTCGCTGCCGAATCCTTCCAGACTGGCCAAACATTGTTCCACACTGCGGCGGGCCAATATTTCTGCCTGTTCCATTCCCAGCAAACTGGGATAGGTGCTTTTATGGTTTTTGGCGTCACTGCCCACCGGTTTACCCAGCAGGATCTGGTCGCCCTTGATATCCAGTAGATCATCGGTTATTTGAAAAGCCAGGCCAAAGTGTTGGGCATAAGAAGTCAGAGCTTGTAAACCACCGGCATCAATATTACCCAGCAAGGCACCTGCTCGCAAGGCAGTCACAAACAATGCGCCAGTTTTCAGGCTGTGCAGAGTCTGCAAGGTAGCCAGATCAATGCTTTCGTTTTCAGCCGCCAGATCCATGATCTGACCTCCTATCATGCCCTGGCTGCCGGCAGCGGCTGCAATTTCACGAATAACCATCACTACCTGTTGGGGCTGGACTCCTGGCTCATCAGCATTGCCGGTAATCAATTCAAATGCCGCCGTAAGCAGAGCATCCCCGGTCAAGATAGCGTTAGCTTCACCAAAGACCCGGTGGCAGGTCGGTTTACCGCGCCGGAAGTCATCATCGTCCATAGCAGGAAGATCATCATGAACCAAAGAATAACAGTGGATCAATTCCAGGCCGCAGGCTGTCTTCATAGCTATCTCCGGATTGCCGGCGGCTATGGCAGCACCTTCCAAAACCAGCATGGGCCGCAGTCGTTTTCCTCCATTGAAAACTGCATAGTGCATAGCCTGATGGATCACCGCTGGATGAGTATCTTCCTTCACCAGGTACTTCAATAAGCTTTTATCGATCCTCTCTTTGCGCTCTTGCAGCTCCAGCTTAAATGCATTCATATCCATTGGCAATTCCCCTAATCCTCCAACAAATCCGCACAATCTTCTAGTTCAAGATCTCCTGTCAGGGTTTGCACCAACTTCTGTACCTTTCCATCGGCAGCTTTTAATTCCTTCTGGCAGTACAGGGACAGTTTTACCCCTTCCTCAAAAAGACGGATGGCTTCGTCCAGTTCCAGTTCACCATCTTCCAACTGACTGACAATTTCTTCTAAGCGCTTCAGAGCTTCCTCAAACTTCATTGGTTCCATCGTACGACCTTCTCCTTTTGTTGTACAGTTGCCTGCAGTTCCCCATCCCAGACACTGATGATGATGTCGTCTCCCGACTGTATGCTGTCTATGGAGCGTATTATCCCTTCATTATTACGTACTACCGCATAACCCCGTTGAATAACCTTGAGAGGGCTTAAACGATCCAGTCCGGTCACGGCTACCATCAAACGCTTTTGGGGAGCATCCATGCTCTTAGCTACCGCCTTGAGCAGTTGCTGGCTGAGATCACCATGTCTCTGGCGACGATCCTCTATCATAGTTAGAGGCCTTTGCCAGGCTCGATCCATCATCAACCGATCCAATATTTCATTTTCCTGTTGCATTCTTCTCTGCATGATCCGAATCAAGCGTTGACTGAGTTGATCAAACTCTCGATTTATCTGGGCCAAGTCAGCTACAGCCATCTGGGCAGCCTGGGTGGGAGTAGCTGCCCTTATATCGGCAGCTAAATCAGCCAAGGTATTATCAACTTCATGACCAACCGCTGAGATGACTGGCAGAGCCGATTCAAAAATTGCCCGCACCACTTCCTCACTGTTGAAAGGCATCAGGTCTTCGAAAGACCCTCCTCCCCTTCCTACAATGATGAGATCAACATCTCTATAGCGGTTGAGCAATTCAATTCCCCGAGAAATTTGGGCGGGTGCCTCAGCTCCCTGCACCGCACTATGTACCAATACCACCTCTACTCCCTGGTGACGCTGCTTGAGTACCCGCAGGATGTCCCGTAAGGCTGCTCCATCCTGAGAGGTCACAACGCCAATTCGCCGGGCATAGGCAGGCAGAGGCTTCTTCTTCTCCGCATCAAAATAACCTTTCTGCTGCAGTTTAGCTTTCAGTTGTTCCAAAAATAAGTAGACGCCACCGATTCCGTATGGTTGCATCTCTTCAGCATACAGCTGGTAGCGCCCCTGGGGAGCAAAGACCGAGATCGATCCCCTCACTAAAACTTCCATCCCGTTTTCCGGTTGAAAATCCAGGCGGCGCGCCCGACTGCGAAACATAACAGCACTTAGAGAAGACTCCTTATCTTTAAGGGTGAAATAGATATGACCAGATTGCTGGTAGAGCTTAAAGCCAGATATTTCACCTTTTAGCCAGAAATCGTGTAACACACTGTCCTGATCCAACAGACCGGCTATATATTGGTTTAACTCACTGACTGATAAATAGGGATTCATCTATTTACCCTTTCCTTGAGCCGCCGAGTACAAGTTTTCCATCAGTTTGGCAATCAGGATAGGCCCCAGACCTCCGGGAACCGGCAGAAGTTCACCCTCCAGATCCGCTAGAGCATCAGGTTTCACATTGCCGCAGCTATGGTCATAATGCCAATAGAAACCTACATCCAGGATCAGTGCCCCATTCGCGATTTGATGAGCCTGAACAGATTCCGGGCGGCCTTTTTCGATAACATATATACCAGCATCCGGTAATGGGTTTTTAGAAGGCATTTCGTCAATCATGGTCACCTGGCAACCTTCCCGGGTCAACAGCAGTGCCAAGGGAAGTATCTGATCAAAGGAGTCTCCTACCAGAACCGCCTTTTGGCCTTTGACAGAGCCACGCGACCGGTGGATCACCTCCAGGCAACCCAGAGCAGCACAGGATACAAAGCGAGGCTCTCCATAAATAAGCCGCCCTCGATTTATTGGATTAAATCCATCCACGTCCTTGTTAACATCGATGGCTGCCAGGAATTCATCGCTGTACGCCTGCAAAGCTTCCGGTAGAGGCAACTGCAACAGGATCCCATCAATATCAGGATCCAGATTCAGCTGGTGGATTTGCTCCAACAGTTCTTCCCGGGTGGTCTTGCCCGGCAAGTTGATATGGTGGGTGGTACCACCGATGAAGCTCACCGCTTTATCTTTCAAACCCACATAGAGTAAGTTTTGCTTGTCATCACCTACGACAATTATGGCCAAATTCGGGTTGAACCCTGAGGCTTCCACCTGTTCTTTGACCCGCATACGGATCTCATCCGCTATTTCTCTTCCCTTGATCGTTTCCATAATAACCCCCTAAAACTAATTAATATCTATAACGCTGCAATTTCATCTGTTTATAATAATTCGATCTGCGTTATCTTAAAAGATCAGCGTTCATCTGCGTCTTGAAAGCGGTGACGAACCGCCGCCAGCATAGCTACCCCCACCGCATTGTCCGTGCTGAGACCGGCTGGGGCAAAATGGAGTCTGCCACCTACTGCCGGATGCTGCAAACGTTTTTGCAGCTGCTGGGCAATCAATTTATTGGCCATTACTCCTCCGGCCAATAGAACATCCTTTACCCCCAATTGCTCCATATACCTGCGCAGCACTTTTTCCAGGGTTCGAGCTATTACCCCCAACACAGCTGCAGCCACTGCCTCTTGACTGGTTTCCGCTTTCAGCATCTGCAGGGCCCGAGTTTCTGCCCCGGAAAAAGAAAACCCCGTCGCATTGATGGCCACCGGAATAGCTACTTCATTTTTTTCCACCACCCCAGCCAGTTGTTCCAAAGAAGGCCCGGCTGGAAAAGGCAGTCCCATGGCTACCCCGATGCGATCCACCAACTGACCGGCATGGATATCCTGACTGCTGCATAGATGGTGTATATCGAAAGAGCCAGGTTGTCTGTTTTCCACTAACAATATATCAGAGGTTCCTCCCGAAAAATGAACCGCCAAAAACTGAGGTAGGTCAAGCAGTTCCAGACTGCCTCGCAGACCTGCCATAATGTGACCCTCTTGATGACTGACCTCGTACATGGGAATCCCAGCAAAAGCAGCCAAGGAGCCAGCCAGAGATGATCCCGCTAAAAACACTGGCATATAGCTTTCTTCCTGGTTTCGAGGACGGGTACTGACTCCCAACGCGCAGGTCTGTTTATGTAAAATGGGATCCAATCGGGCCATAAGCCCCGGTAAGTTTTTAACATGCAAAAAAAGAGCTTCCGATTGACGCAAGCCCCTTTTGCCATGTTCGACCTCAAGCAGGATTCTCTCATCAGCCAAGATGTGAAAGTTTTCATTCACGGCTGCCAGTGATGTGGTATAGGCACTGGTATCAATCCCCAGGAACACTTTCATGTTTCTCTCCCTGTATGCGATCCAGTATGGCGTTTACAAAACCACTGGACTGGTCTTCCCCAAAACGCTTGGCCAATTCAATAGCTTCATCTATAGCTATCACTGGTGATACTTCCTGGCGAAATAGTATTTCATAACCAGCTAACCGCATGATATTGCGATCAACTGATGACATTCGCTGCACTGACCATTCCCGTGAGTAGCGGGCTATTCGCTCATCGATGACCTGCATATGCTGCAGGGTTCCTTCTACCAATTCCCAGGCAAACTGCCGATCTTTGTCAGGCAACGCCTGCTCTTGCAGCAAATACTCCAAGGCCTGTCCAGGTTCAGCCTGAACCTGGTCTACTTGGAAAATTACTTTAAATGCGTATTCTCTAGCTTTTCTTCTGCTCAAACTTTCACCCTTACTGCCACTACCGGTCCTTAAACATCTGCTTCATCCAGCTATCCAGGTTTTTTTTCTCATCGAGCTGCTTACCAATAAAGTACCCTACTGCAATACAAATAATAATAAAAACAGTACGCCAGAAGCCCCAGGTAACAAACATGATAGCCGCCAGGAGGCCCAACAGCACTCCAATGGTCTTACCCCGATGTTCTACCAACAAGTACGGTATCAACTTTTCCCACATAACGATGCCCCCTTACATGGTCGCCGGTTTGTTGGCATTTCCAAAATCATCTATCAATACTCTCACCTGAGAGACCGTCAGTCCGCCGATGGTTTCCAGGTCTTGTTTCACTATGGTTTGAACGTTCTGTGACATTTCCGGCACACTTATTTCAGGATTGATCATCATATGTAAGTAGATTACTACACCATCAGGTCCATTGGATACCGAAGACCGGGTTTCTTTTACGCCATCCACTTTTTTCACTGCTTTGGTGATAATAGTTTTAATAGCCGCTACGGTAATGGATACCTGGCCATTTAAGCTGCTGTTTATCACAACATTGGCAGGGGATTTGGACTCTCCTTTCAGGAGGTTGATCATCACCAATATAGTCAAAGCAATTACAACGGCAGCGCCAGCCCCCAGTATGATCTGATTGGTTGAACTGGTCAAAAATGCTTGGGTGGCAGAGATCAGGTCATTTTTCCCTACAGCCAGATACATGGCGGCTACTGCTATAGCCAATATCAATAGATTGTAGCAGAAAAGCACGACTCGCCATAGTGCGGACATTATACAACACCTCACTTCACCGATGTACAGGTAACCCCCTGGTTTATCAGGGGGTTACCGCTTGGTATTAGAAAGTTACTCGGCACTATCCACGTCAGCCGCCAACTCAGGATCTGCTTCTGATTGTTTCTTCGTCTGGACAGCTACTACCTGCACATTTACTGCGGTTACCTTTAAGCCGGTCATGGTCTCAACGGCCTGCTTGACTTCTTTTTGAACATTCTCGGCTACCTCTGGTATGGGATAACCGAACTGTACCACAATGTAAATATCAATACGTGTCTCATCATTATTAACTTCAACTTTAATACCTTTGCCCAAGTTCTTGCGCCCTAATTTCTCTACCAGGTCGGTTCCCCAACCTCCGCTCATAGCCGCAACGCCTTCAATGTCCGTAGCTGCCAGACCAGCTATGGTAGATACTACTTCATCGGCTATACGAATAGCACCCATCTCTGTACTTAATTCAGATCTTTTCTGCTCTTCCATGAAGTCACCTCCAATATTACAGTTAATGATATATGGTCATTTTACTAGGAATTCTTCTCAATATCAAATGAACTCGTTCAATTACCAGTTAGTTGCCAATCATCCGGCGCTGGATGAAGTTCGTATATACTTCTCCCTTTTGAAAAAAAGCATTGTTGAGAACTTGCAGGTGAAATGGGATAGTAGTTTTTATCCCTTCAATAGTAAACTCATGCAAGGCTCGTTTCATGCGAGCAATGGCCTCATCTCGGTCAGTGCCCCATACGATTAGTTTGGCTACCATGGAATCATAATAGGAAGGGATAGTATAACCTGTATAAATAGAGGAATCCACTCTAACGCCCGGGCCACCCGGCTGATAATAGCGCTCCACCCTACCCGGAGAAGGACGGAAGTCATGATCAGGATCTTCAGCATTTATACGGCACTCCATGGCCCAACCACGGAGAACCACATCCTCTTGCTGTATGGTCAAAGGCATACCGGTAGCAATGCGGATCTGTTCCTTCACTATATCGATACCAGTGACTAATTCAGTTACCGGATGCTCTACCTGAATACGGGTGTTCATTTCAATAAAGTAAAAGTTGCGATTTTTATCGACCAGGAACTCCGCTGTGCCCGCACTGGTATAACCAGCTGCACGCGCTAGTTCCACGGCTACTGTTCCCATGCGGGTGCGTAGTTCTTCATCTAGCAAGGTAGAGGGGGATTCCTCCAGCAGTTTTTGGTTACGCCTCTGCAGTGAACAGTCCCGTTCTCCTAAGTGAACTATATTGCCATGTTCATCAGCCAGAATCTGAATTTCAATATGGCGTGGTTCTTCTATATATTTCTCCATGTATATCTCATCATTACCAAAAGCCGTACCAGCTTCCAGACGAGCTGTTTGCAAAGCTTCCTTTAAGGAAGCTTCGTTATGAGCCAGACGCATTCCTTTGCCCCCACCACCGGCGGAGGCCTTGATCATGATCGGATATCCGATCTTATCTGCTACCTGGCGGGCTTCTTCAAAACTGTTGATCGCCCCAGAACTGCCCGGCACCAAAGGCACACCAGCCTGACTCGCCACTTCCCGGGCTTGAACCTTATCTCCCATCATTTCAATGACCTGAGCCGTCGGCCCGATAAACTTTAGATCATGAGTCTGGCACAATGCTGCAAAATAAGCGTTTTCGGCCAAAAAACCATACCCGGGATGTATAGCATCAGCACCGGTATTTTTAGCAGCACTGATTATATTGGCTAGATTCAAGTAGCTCTGATTAGCGGCAGCTTCACCTATACAGACAGATTCATCCGCCAGCAGCACGTGCATACTGTTCCGATCGGCAGTGGAATACACTGCCACAGTAGGGATGTTTAGCTCACGGCAGGCGCGGATGATGCGGACCGCGATCTCCCCTCGGTTAGCAATCAAAACCTTAGTAAACAAGAAGTCACCGCCCCTATTTTTTATCAATGAGTATCATTACCTGTCCATATTCGACTGGTTGAGCATTATCAACTAAAATATCAGCGATCACACCATCGGTCTCAGCTTTGATCTCATTCATGAGTTTCATAGCTTCCACAATACACAAGGTCTGTCCCGCTTCCACCCGGTCGCCCACTTGCACATAAGGAGGTGCGTCCGGTGATGGAGCGGCATAAAAGGTTCCCACCATTGGTGAGGTCACTTCTATCATATTGTTGTCCTCAGAAACCATCTTTTTCCTGACATGGGCAGGAGCAACTTCAGATCCAGCTTCCGGCGCACCGCCTCCAGCGTTCCGGTTTTTACGTAAAGTCAAACGATAATCGTTCTTTTGGACTTCCAGTTCACTGACACTGGTTTGATCCAGAAGCAGAATGAGTTCTCTAATTTCGTCCAAGTTCATTTCTTCATCTCCCCTGAAGCTTTCTGTCGGCCTGACCCGGTTTACCGGTCTTTTGGTTGCCCGGGTATCTGGCTGGGGTCCTTTCAATTCTTCATTTATTTCATCATGAGTTTCGATCTGTGGTATATCTTCACTGCCCAAGGTCTCTCGCCAGGCGAAGAATTTCAAGGCCACCTGCGGGAACAGAGCATAAGTCAGAATATCTTCTTCACTGCGCGCATAATGGGCTGACTCTTGGCGGGCCTTTTCCCACATCGGGTCGATCAAGTCAGCAGGGCGCACCGATACCACCGGTTCATCACCGATTATTTTCTTACGGATCTCATCCATGACAGGCACAGGAGGTTTCCCATACAATCCGCGTACATAGTCCTTGACTTCTCCAGGGCAGAGTTTATAGCGTTCCCCCATTAGAACATTCAACACCGCCTGAATACTGATAATCTGGCTGGTGGGTGTCACCAGGGGAGGATACCCCATCTCTTCACGAACATGGGGTATCTCAGCCAAAACTTCATCGATCCGCTCGGAGGCCTTTTGTTCTTCCATCTGGGACATCAGGTTGGATATCATTCCACCGGGTACCTGGTGTTCAAAAACCCTCATATCCGAAATACGAGTTACTCCACGCTCAAAACCTTTATGTTTGCGCAGTTGTTCAAAATGATTAGCTATTTCAAATAATTGTCGTAGCTCCAATCCGGTATCCCGCTCCGATTCTTGCAAAGCTCTAACGATGGTTTCTACCGGCGGCTGAGAGGAACCAAACGCCATGGGTACACTGGCCGTATCAATAATATCTACGCCTGCCTCGGCAGCTTTCAGTAGGGTAGCTATGGCCAGACCACCTATATAATGGGTATGCAGCTGGATAGGAACATCCAGGTTTTCTTTCAGCGCTCGAACCAGTTCATAGGAAGAATAAGGCGACAAAAGTCCGGCCATATCCTTGATGCAAATGGAATCGGCGCCCATGTCCCTCAGCCGCAAAGCCGTATCTACAAAATGCTGCATGGTATGCACCGGGCTAATGGTATAAACCACACTCGCCTGAGCATGTTTTCCGACGGCCTTGATGACTCTTAAGGACGATTCCAGATTACGAACATCATTAAGAGCATCGAATACTCGGAAAATGTCGATGCCGTTGAAGGCTGATCTTTCCACAAATTTTTCTACGATGTCATCTGGATAATGAGTGTATCCCACCAGGGACTGCCCCCGCAAAAGCATTTGCAGAGGTGTCTTTTTGACAGCAGACCGAATAGCACGCAGACGCTCCCAGGGGTCTTCGTTCAGGTAGCGTATACATACATCAAAGGTAGCTCCTCCCCAGACCTCCAGGGAGTGATAGCCCACTTCATCTAGCTTGTCCAGTATCGGCAACATATCACTGGTAGTCATGCGGGTGGCCCACAGGCTTTGGTGGCCATCACGCAAGCTGGTATCAGTTATTTTAATATTATTCATAAGTACCCTCCTGATAACTGTATATGGAGCTAAAATATACCAGGTAATAATTTTAAATACAAAGAGACTCAGGCCCATGGCCTGAGTACGATATTCTTAAACTCGACTGATAACATTATAAAAATTCGTTGGTTTTATTTCAATCCATTTAGGTATGTATACATATATGTATACAGTGTTATTGGCTTTTTGGGGCATCACGGGCTATGATCACTATCTGATCTTCCCGTGATTTGGTCACTTTACTCACCAGAGAGGTGAGTTCTTGCTCCTGATCCAGTTGCAGGTGTTCTACAGCAATTACCACCGTGGTGTTTTCCGGCTGGATAATGATCACACAATCCTCGTATCCCTGAGCCTTTATCAAATTCTCAGCTTTCATTTCCCGCTCCATGTCAGCGGAAATCTCCACCAACCTCAGAGACGCTGCCTGGCGAGCCTCCTTGTCATTGCTGCTTTGGTCGAGGATGCCCCGCAACATTTCCACCTGTTTACCACGCATCCGCTCCCTCTCCATACGATACTCCGTAAAATAGCTATCTCCCGTGCCGGTACTCTCGGGGACAACCGGGCTGTTGACTACCGGCTGACTGACCTGCACCACCGGTTGTTCCTCCCTATTCAGAGACGACTGCATTCCTATGATTTTTATCCCTGTACTCGCGAAGACTGCTACCAGAGCGATTATTAATACCACCAACCCAACTCTTCTAAGATCGATGACCATCACCTACCTCCTTCCCGAGGCATAACTCTTACTCGATGGGGAGAAATATCGAGCAGGGTTGCGGTAGCCTGGGCGAGGTTCTCTTTGACCTGCGGATCTTGCGCACCATCGGCCACCACTAGAACTCCCAGGATTTCCGGCATCTTTTCCTCCAAAAGGAGGGGAGTTCCCGATGAAACGGCTATATCCCGAGTTCTGCTTTCCTCAACGGTACTCTTCTGCCCGCCCTCCTCAGTCTGGCGCCGTTCATCCCGGTCATTGGTAGCATAGGTTTTCACCCCTTCTGAAGACAAGCTAACACTGACTTCCACTGAACCTGCACCTTCGATGTGAGCTAGGATCATAGCTAGCTCCGTCTGCATACTCTGCTTGATGCTGTTGCTGGCTGATCGCTCAGTAAGTAACGGAGCATCATGAGTAGAGGATGAGTCATTCGAGACAGAGTTGGGCCACAACAAGGCCAACAGTCCTATGCAGATCACGATCACTATCAATAATCGTCCCTTTTGGCTGTTCAGCCAGGGAACCTTGCCGTTTTCATCACTTTTTTCTCCACGGATCCATTCATCCAGCACTCCATCAACCTCCTTGAAACTCAATTTGAATGAGGGTATTGTCAAAACCGTACAGGTTTTTGATAATGGTGCTCAGTTTACTGCGTATCATCTCCTGCTCCTCTGGAGAAAGGGTTGCTTCACTCTCGCCAAATAGTCCCACCTGGCTTGCTTCCTCACCCCTTGAGTTCACCTGCGGCTTCACCACTAACTGCAGGGATTCCACCACGCCCGCCTCATTCAAAACCACCTGGGCTTCTACTTCCTCTACACCGGGTACCAGCAACGCTACTGCACCAATTTGCCCGGCTACCTTATCAGACACTACTTCCTGGGGGGACTGCCAGATTTGCTGGTTGATCTTTTCCCCCTGTTCCATAATCTGAGCCTCCTGGCCCGGGTCTATATGCAGATTCCACCACTCAATATTTATGTTGCGATCGGAAAATAGAACCCCTACCAGGGGACTCATTATCGCAATTAGGATAAACAAGCCTATAGCGAAACGAACCAAGGGTCGTAAAGTTCCTTCCGGAAGCATCAATTCCAGGAAGCTGGCGATCAAGACGATCACCAGAATATTTCTTACGATTTCACTTAGAATCGCCATATTTTGCTCCCTCACTTATGGCAATGCTGCCAGATGATTAGACATGCCCACCACTATGGCGATCATTATGAAAAACATCAACCCCACTGCCGCTATGGCTGCCAGCATTAAAAACAGGTGGGCGCTCATGGTATCCAATATAGCTGCGGTGCGGGAATCTCCCAGGGGTTCTGCTACTGCAGCAGCGATCTTATAGATCAAGGCGATGGTACCAACTTTGATGAGAGGAAACAAAACTATTCCCAGTATTATAATGACGCCAAAGATCCCAATAGCCTGCTTGATCATCACCACATAGCCGGCCGCCACTTCAATAGTGTCGGAGAACATTTTGCCCACCACTGGAATGGCATTGTCAGTGACAAATTTGGTAGTACGCAGAGCCAATTTGTCCATTACCGATGAATACACCGCTCTTAGGGTCAATATCCCCACGAAAAGGGTCAGGAAAAAAGCCAGTGATAATTGGGCCATTTGTCCGAAAAACTTGGCCATTCTCTCAACTTTCAATCCTTCGGAAAGATGATTCACCAGACTCAGAATGGCCGACAGTATGATCAATGGGAAAACTATGTTTTGCATGGCATTGGCAAAAGCGGTGCAAGTGGTCATCAGAACCGGAAACAGGGTAGCGGCAGTATGAACATTGCCCAGGCCAGCCACCAAAACCAGCATCTGAGGCAGCATACCCATCATAAAACTGACCATTTGATCTATGGTATTCTGGCCTGTTTCTAGCACCAGGCGAAAGGATCCCAGAGCTATGGCCGCCAGAGCCATGAAACAGACTAACTGAGAAATACGGGCTACCCCAGTGGAGAAAGCGTTCTGCAGATTTACCAGCAGAGCTGACAAGACCGATAGGATCAATAACCTCCCCAGCAAACTGGAATTGACAACGATCTCCTTAAGGAAGAACTGCACCATGTTTTGGGTCAGTTCTTCGAAACTGAACTCCCAGTCACCTTTGATAAAATCCCCCAGCCATTCTTTGACCGGTTTCGTTTCCATGTAAGAGTTTATCTCCGCATCGATGTGGTTTTTGTACTCCTCCATCACTTCCAGATCGATATTCTCGACGGCATCTTGCCAGGAGAAGGCGGGTTCTTCAGCAGCCTGGAGCGGTACGGGCAACAGCAGCAACATTCCCAGGGCAAGTCCTATCACCAGTTGTTTCACACCGGTCACCCTCCTTACCCTTTAACCAGGCAGCAATTCCATCAGTGACTCCAGGATAGCCACTAATATGGGCAAAGCCAGCACGGCAATAATAATCTTGGAGGCAAACTCAACCTTTTTGGCTACTGCCTGCTCCCCGGCATCCTGACAGATGGAAATAGCAAATTCCCCCAAATAAGCGACTCCCAGTATTTTAAGGAGCGTCCCAAAAAAGAAATAGTTGATCTGGGCCCGCTGGGTCAACTCCTCCATCACATCTATAATGGAAGCTATTTTCCCCATTAAAAATGTAAAGATGACCACACTGAAAACTATACTCAACACCAGTGCCATGACCGGCCTTTCCTGCCGCAGGATCAACAGCAACATAGTGGTTACCAGAGCTATTCCAACGATTTGGGCAATCTCCACCTTACATCTCCCCTTGCAGGAATTTTGGTCAGACCGGTGCAATGCTAAAGATTAAAAACGGAACGAACCACGATAAATAGCTCATTCATAAGCTGCACCACAATTATCAGCACCACCACCACCCCTGCCAGGGTGAGCATTTCCGCCTGCTCTTCTTTTTTGGCCTGCTTCAATACGATCGATAAAATTGAAATCAAAATACCAATACCCGCAATGCGAAAAATAATATCTATATCCATATACGCCCTCCATGATTGGTGATTTCTATAAGAGCAGCAGAACTACTACGGCACCTAAAATAAAACCCCCATAGCTCCAAATCTTTTGACCAGCATCCATCTCCTGAGCCGCTTGCTCCTCCAGCAGTTTCAATTCTTCTTGAATGAGCCGGACAAATTTACCCTGCTCAGCCGCATCGGACACCCCCAGCTGAGATGCTACAGTTTTCAGAATGGTAAGATCATTGTTACTCAGATCTCCAGAGTGTTTCAGGCTCTGCAGGCCAGTCAACCAGGCTTCCCGGGCAGTAGTCCCTTCCCGGTTCTGTAAGTGCCGGGAGGCCACCCAAAATAGCTGATTTACAGGTGGTTGGGCAAAGCGAGCGGTACGTTCCATGGCTCGGGTCAAGGGAGTATGCATATAAATGATCTCCTTCTCCAAAAACCCCAGTGCCAGGCGCAGATCTTTCAGCTGAGCCAGTCGCCGGCTATAACGTCTGGCCCCATTAAGGCCCCATACACCAAATCCCGCGATGGTCAGACAGATACCCATAGTTTTTAGCCATAACATTACTCATCCCACCTGATGACTTCTTCCACTTGTCCTGGACGGGGGTGCCGGGAGAGTATTATCCCTCGCCGAAAGGCACCCTGATCCAACAGGGTTTTGATCAAGGGACGGGCTCGCAATTCTTCTACATTGCGGGCATGTATGCTGGTAATGATCGCAATACCTGCATGCAAACATTCATTGATAGCCTCTATATCCTCACGGCGGCCCACTTCATCAGTTATTATGACCTGGGGTGACAAACTGCGTATGGCCATCATCATCCCAATCGCCTTAGGACAGGCGTCCAGAACATCAGTCCTAACCCCTACATTTAGCTGAGGTATTCCTTGGAAACAACCGGCAATTTCCGAGCGCTCATCCACCACTACTACATTATGAGCCGGCACTGACCTGGTTCCGTCTGACAGTAAACGGGCCAGGTCCCGCAGCATGGTGGTTTTTCCACAGCGCGGCGGAGAAACGATCAAGGTGTTGACCGGGATGCCCCGGGGCGCCACTTGATTTAAGAGTCCCAGGGCACAATCAGTAACCTCCCGAGCTACCCGAAAACATAATCCCGAAAAATCCTTCATGGTTCTGACCTCCTGGCCAGCTACTACTACCTGACCGGCTAGTCCCACTCGATGACCCCCGGGTACGGTAATAAATCCACGTCGAATCTCTTCTTCAAAGGCATAGAGCGAATTGTCACTGATGGAAGCAATACTTCGGTACAGATCCTCCCTGGATACCAGATACCCCTGTGCAGGATCCCTCAGCACCCGGCCATGCTGATCTACACTGTAATCCTTATCGCCAACTCTCAATATCAAAGGCCGATGACAGCGCAATCTTATTTCTTCCAAATCACCTAGCAAGCGAGCATCGACCCCCAGCAGCAGTTTACGGATATTGGGTGCCAGGTAAGCCATTATCTCATTGGTCAGAAGAGCCCTTTGTGGCACGACCATTGATATACCACCACCTTGTTGTATATAAATATGGACATACCCAGTAATTTATTCCATAATTGGCTGGACAAAAATGCGAGAAAGGGCGATGTAAGAGACGGCCCGGGAGGGCTGAAAAAGTATTATACCATTCTGAAACGTACCCGAAGAACCTCTACGGGTGACGAAGAAAAAGATCCTTCGGTCGTTCCTCCCTCAGGATGACATTTAAGGGGGATCGTCCTGTTGCGATGTGACAGGGTGAAGCAGAGGATGGTTCGGGACGGCCGAAAACAATGTCATTGTTGGGAAAATGAGTTCTGACTGTGTCATCTCCGTAAAAAGGAATCTCTAGATTGTCATCGCGAGGAGCGGAGCGACGTGGCGATCTCTTTTCAGCATTACTGTTATTCCCGTGTTTGATTGCTTCGCTATGCTAGTAACATTAATCGCGACCGCTAGGGAGCAACAGTGTACCCGCAAGGGCAATCTCTATGCTCGAACCGAAAGTAGCGATAGCAAAGTAGAGGTGGTAGCCCCAACACCAGAAAGGGGCGGTATTCTCCGTCACAGCAATTATTGGGAGTACCTAGCTCCTGTAATTGAATGTGTGACAGCGAATACCGCCCCTTCTCACAAGTAAGCTGATCAGGAAGGGGAAGGATTAGGTATTTCATCACCAAATTCGTTATCAATGTAGGCGGGATCGTAGTCGAAGGAACCATCATTGATGAAGACTACCTCATTGCAGCTGGGACAAATTATTTCAATAGTATCCTCATCCTCCAGGAGATCGGACTCGAAGAACAATTCCTCACCACAGTGCTGGCATGACAGTTCGATCAGTTCATCTTCAAATAGGCTTTCTTCCAGATCGAACAAGTCATCGTCAATGCTCTCCACATATTCGCGGAAATCCTCCATCTCACACTCCAAATGGGTGATGGTGTAAGACAGTTCTTCCAAGACGCTCAGGATGCCGGTAATAATTTTTCCCTGCGGGCTTCCTTCGCTGATATTGAGTCCTTCGCTAAGTCCCTGCAGATAACTGACCTTTTCGCTGATGTCGCGCACAACAAAATCCTCCTTTTTGTAAGGAATTAGATTACTCATAGTATTGACACAAAAAGAAGGATTTACCCAGAAAGGATCAAGTTTTGCTTGGATACAAGAGAGGCGGGGCGATGTGGGCATCGCCCCCTACCATTGGTTGGTTATATGGTTGGTTATACCCGCTCCATGTATTGGGAAGTACGGGTGTCGACCCGGACGCGATCTCCGCTGTCAACAAACAGAGGCACTTGAATAACTGCGCCCGTTTCCAAAGTAGCATTCTTGGTGGCACCAGTGGCAGTATCGCCCTTAATGCCAGGCTCAGTCTCAGTTACTTCCAATTCTACAAAGTTGGGAAGTTCCAGACCGATAATCTTGTTTTGGAAAAGCAACACCTGGATCTCCATATTTTCTAACAACCATTTGATGCCATCCCCGATCTGGGCTTTGGTTATGCTGGTCTGTTCGTAATTCTCATTATCCATAAAAACATATTCGTCACCGTCACTATAAAGATATTGCATGGTGCGGCGATCCAGATGAGCCTTGGTGACCTTTTCGCCGCCGCGGAAGGTTTTCTCTATCGAACCTCCGGTCTGCAGATTCTTCAGCTTGGCCCGCACAAAAGCAGCACCTTTTCCCGGCTTAACATGTTGAAAATCCAGCACCTGATAGGGCTGTCCCTCCAGTTCGATGGTGACTCCGGTCTTGAAATCATTTACCGATATCATTCAAACCAATCCCTTCATTAAATAACGATTAATTGTTTAGGTGAGTTTGTTATTATTTCACAACCATGATCATTTACTATTACGCTATCCTCTATGCGAATTCCTCCCCAGCCTGGTATGTATACTCCCGGTTCAATGGTGATAACCATGCCTGGTTCCAACACCCTTTGGCTGCGCGAAGAGACATGAGGCATTTCGTGTACTTCCAAACCAATTCCATGCCCGGTACCATGGCCGAAATACTGATCCAAGCCATAGTTTCCTAATCGATTCCGCACCTGCCGATCCAAGTCGGCGCAGCTGACTCCGGCTCTGACCAGTTCCACACCATACTGTTGAGCATCCAACAACTTATTGTATCGATCCCGCAAGACTTCGTCAGCCTGACCGATGGCCACTGTACGAGTCATATCGCCTGCATAACCCCTATAAAATCCACCGTAGTCCAGGGTCAACATATCCCCCTTTTGCAGGATCCGTTCTCCCGGCATACCGTGAGGCAGTGCCGCATTCAGGCCGCTGACGGCAATAGGATCAAAGGATTCTTTTTCGGCTCCCCTCTGCCGCAGTCCGGAGATAATAAGGTCAGCTACCGCTTTTTCAGTCATGCCCGGTTGAATAGTGGTGAGTAGATCAGCAAAAACTTCACTGCCTATGGTAGCGGCTTGCCGAAGATGATCCAGTTCCTCCGGTTCCTTAATGATCCGCAGTTCCTCGATTATGCCACTTACCGGGACAAGCGATTCCCCTAGCTTTTCATTCATTTCCCGGTAAAAACGATAGGAAACCGTGTCTTCCAACCCTATCTTTCTGTACCGCCCAGCTTTTTCCTGCAAAGCCTTACCCAGGGGTGGTTTTTCTTCTATCAATACCCAATCCGGCGATTCCCGGGCAGCTTGTTCTGTATAACGGGAATCGGTAAAAAGCAAGGCTTCCTCAGCCGTTATCAAAAGGTGACCATCTGCTCCACCAGTAAAGCCCGATAGATAATAGATGTTCTCCCGCCGGTCAATTATTATTCCATCCAGCTCTAATTTTTCCAAGCTCTGCCGTAAACGTGCCAGTCGCCGATCCAATTGCTCACCTCATTGTTGTATCGTAGAGTACGATGCCCACATCGTCCCGTTCACCCGCGCAAGTGGAAGGACCGTCCCCTAACTTGCTCTTTGCTTTATCATTGACTCTCCTTCAGCATCTTAACCACCGCTTGCAGAGCTAGTTGGTAGCCCTGGGTTCCCAGGCCAAAAATTCCACCAGTGGCCACTGCTGATATGACAGAGTTATGACGATATTCTTCGCGCTGATAAATATTAGATATATGTACCTCCACAATAGGCCCCTTAAAGGAACGCAAGGCATCAGCGATGGCAATACTGTAATGGGTAAAAGCAGCTGCATTTATGATCATGGCATCGAACTTGCCCCGCGCCGCCTGTATACGGTCAACAATATCCCCTTCATGATTTGATTGGAAGCACTCCACCGTAACCTGATACTCAACTGCCTTATCCACCATGCCTCTATTAATATCTTCCAGGCTCTGTTTCCCATAGATAGACTGCTCCCGTTCCCCCAAAAGGTTGAGGTTAGGCCCATGGATCACCAGAATATTGGCCATATGCTTCCACTCCCCTCTTCTTAATCCCCGCCCAGACTCAGAGATCTGATGCGCAAGGACGGCGCTCCCCGTCCCCCGAAGAAACGCAGGTCACTGCCTACGGCTTCTACTTGTTCCAATAGCTGTATGATATTACCGGCAATGGTAACTCCCCGCACCGGTGTTGATAAGCGGCCCTTTTCGATCAGGAGTCCAGCTGCACCCACGGAAAACTCCCCGGAAATGGGGTTAGCAGTGTGCATTCCCATAACTTCAGTGATATAAAAACCGTAAGGAATATCGTTCATTAATTCCTCCAGTGTTAAAGTACCCGGTTCTAACATAAAATTGGTGCTGCCCACTGAGGGTAATCCCCGAAAGGAACTACGCCGACCATTACCAGTGGAGGTGGTTTTATCTCGATTAGCAGTATAAGTATCGTAAAGATATGCTACTAACTGACCTTCCCGTATTAATTGGGTACGCTGGGAAGGCACTCCTTCACTGTCAAAGGGGAAACTGCCAATACCACCGGGATAAGTGCCATCATCGACCAATGATAATACCGGTGATCCTACTCTCTGTCCCAGGCGTCCTCTGAATAAAGACTTATTTCTCTGGATCGCTTCGGCATCCACCATTTGCGCGATCATTCCTAAAAAGCGCGTAGCCACATAGGGCTCCATGATACAGGGAACTCTGCCTGAAGGAGCACTGCGTGCATGCAGACTGCGTATCGCATTATGAGCCGCTTCCTGGCCAACTGCCAGAGGATCCAAGTCGGTCAGGCTCTGTTTGATGCTCATGGAAAACCCGGTTTGGGCATCGCCCTCTTCCTCAGCCACGGCAAATACATAGGTTCCGCAGAAATTGCCCTGGGCATAGGCCTTTATTCCCCGGCTATTGAGAATGAGAGAGTGAAACTCGCTATCTTCATAACCAGCCCGTTCAATAACACTGATGCGCCGATCATATTGCCGGGTAGCTCTCTCTGCCTGGCGGGCTAATTCGATTTTTTCTTCCATAGTTGTTTGGGAAATGGTGGGGTCAAATACTTGGAGAGATGGGTAGCTTTTCGGCCCGCTGGGCAAGGCCTGAAACTGGTCAGGGGAAGTAAAGCTGCAGATGCTGACCGCATCTTGTACCACATCCTGCAGAGCCTGGGGAGAGAAATCACTGGTGAACGCAAATCCCAATCGGTTATCCTTGATCACTCGTAGACCTAGTCCCATCTCCTCTGCTTCCTTGAGGGTTTCCACCTGCCCATCACTAACCTCTATACTTAATTCTCGATTATGCAGTAAAAAGACCTCGGCATCGACTCCCAGACGGTTAGCCTGGTCAAGTACCTCTTGTCCGAGGCGGGTCAATCGTTCCTGCAAAGAACCCTTCACCTACTTCCTTCTTATCCTGTATATCGCCGGTTTATCCTCATCGTGAGCAGTACCTCCCACGGTCAATTCCTTTATGCGAATAGTGGGCTGG
Organism: Syntrophomonas sp. UBA1376; assembly: GCA_002305535.1. Classification (GTDB taxonomy): domain Bacteria; phylum Bacillota; class Syntrophomonadia; order Syntrophomonadales; family Syntrophomonadaceae; genus DTU018. The sequence continues at coordinate 6,356 of DBRE01000084.1, read as the reverse complement.
GCATCAGCAACCGGCACACCCTGCCCATCTTTGCCACAGGTTCCGATAGCATAACCCAAGTCGCGCCCTACTCGGTCAATACTGGCCAAGACCTGCGGGCCATTTCCGGTCAGAGTCGCCCCTCGCACGGGAGCCCCGATCTCACCATTTTCGATCAGATAACCTTCCTGTATTTCGAAAACGAAATCGCCATTGGTAGTATTGACTTGTCCACCGCCCATTTTCTTGACCAAAAGTCCCTGGTTTGTAGAGCGTATGATTCCCTCCGGGTCGTCCTCGCCGGCAGCTATTATTGTATTGGTCATGCGGGGAATGGGTTTATGCTGGTAAGATTCCCGGCGTCCGTTACCGGTAGATGCCAGCTGATCTTTGCTGGCAGTGAGGCGATCATACATATAACCCACCAGCTGACCTTGGTCTATCAAAATCGTTTTCTGTCCGGGTGTGCCTTCATCATCAAAGCGCATGGAGCCATATTTACCCTGCAGAGTGGCATCGTCGATAACACTAACCAGGGGAGATGCTACCTGAGTACCCATTTTGTTACGATAAACCGATAAGCCCTTCTGCACCAAATCAGCTTCCAATCCATGTCCACAGGCTTCATGTACCATGGTTCCTCCCGCCTCTGCAGACATGACCACCGGCATTCTTCCCAGGGGAGCAGGTTGGGCATCCAGCATTTTGATAGCCAGTTTACCAGCCTTGTGCGCCATATCTACCGGAGAGATATCGTCCAATAGTTCCCATCCAGTCACACCACCAGCCGACTCATAACCAGTCTGGATGACCCCGTGGCGTTCTGCCACCGTACTTACCAAGAAACGCATCCGCACCCGGTCATCTTCGATCAATTCGCCATCACTGTTGGCGATCAACACGGATTTGTGGTGATCACCAACCCCCACCGTCACTTGTTTGATTTCTTCCCCCAACTCCCGAGCAGCACGATTGGCTGCCAGGACATGCTCTATTTTTTCGTCAAAGAGAACATCTTCGGGAAGCCGTCGCCAGTGAATCGGGTCGGGGCCCGCTTTTAGATTCAATTCAATCGGGGCTCGAGCCTCAGCTTGATGAGATCGCGCCGCATGACCCGCCACCTGGGCCGCTTTCAAAAGGCCATTCCGGCTCAAATCGTTGGTATAAACGTAAGATGTGCGCCCTCCTGCCAGGATGCGAATGCCAGCACCCTTTTCCCGGCCGCTGTTGATTTTCTCAATGCGGTCTTCTTCACAATATACACTGGTACTGACTTTTTCCTCGATATATATTTCGGCAAAGTCACCGCCCTTTTTCAAGGCCTCGTCCAAGATCTCCGCCAAAAGGATGCGATCTATCATATCTTCCTCCTGCAGGTAAATTGGCATTTGCTACCACTCAATATAATTAACTCCTTGATTATTGTCTACATGTTCAATAAGAAAATACCTTGACCTGTTTTTCATGCAGATTGATTGCTGCTTTTTATGTCAAATCATAAGAATCAGCAACCTTAATAGCTACTATAAGGAGCATCAGTGGTACCCGTAGGGTGCGTTAATCTGCGTCACAATAATTCAGCGTTCCTCGCGGTCATAAGGAAATCCAAGTGCCGCCGGTACACCGGCCTCCTGCCGCCTGCGAATGGTCACTATGACCAGAACCAGAATAGTAAACAGATAAGGCAACATAGACAGGAAAAATGGCGAAACATGGATCCCGGCTGTCTGAATGCGGAAAGTCAGGGCCTCCACACCTCCGAAAAGATAGGAGCCTGCCACAGCCAGGAGAGGGTTCCACAAAGCAAAGATAACCAGAGCGACCGCTATCCAGCCTCGTCCGGCAGTTATACTCTCTTGCCAGGTAGGCGCATAAGCCAAAGACAGGTAGGCTCCGCCCAGCCCAGCCATGATGCCCCCGATGATGGTAGCCATATAGCGCACCCGGGAAACACTAATGCCAACAGCATCAGCCGCTGCCGGGTTTTCTCCCACGGCGCGGATGCTCAATCCCCAGCTGGTTCGATAGAGGATATACCACAATACGATGGCTGTTAAAATGCTCAGGTAAACCATGGCATCATGCTTAAACAATATGGTTCCCAATACCGGGATATCACATAAATAAGGTATGTCAATAGGAGTGAAACGATCCACAGCCGGCATACCTACATAGTTTTTGCCTAAGAATCCGCTGGTTCCCGTTCCGAATATGGTCAAAGCCAGACCGCTCACTACCTGATTGCCTTTCAAGGTAATAGTTATGAAGGCATGGATAGCGGCCATCACTGCTCCCCCTCCGGCGGCAGCCAGGATCCCTATCCAATGATTGCCGGTGATGATAGTGACCATAAAGCCAGAAACTGCTCCTACCAGCATCATTCCTTCTACACCCAGGTTCAAGATCCCGGATCTTTCTGCCATGACCTCACCCATAGCCGCATAAAGAAGCGGAGTACCAGCCACTATAGCCACTGCAAGAAGGGCGGCGATTCCATTGATTTCCATGTTAATCCTCCCTGCTTATGATCACACGATTTTTCATCATTATCTCCCCTGCCAACAGGAAGAATAGCACCGCTCCCTGAAGCATCAGTACGATCGCATAGGGAATGCCGTAGGTCTGTACCCCAAATCCTCCCACCAGGAGAGCCCCAAATAAGAAAGCAACCAATAGAATCGCAAAAGGATTCAGGCGGGCTAACCAAGCTACAATAATACCGGTGTATCCATAACCGGCCGAAATATCCTGCTGCAGTCGATGGGTTATACCGGACACCTCTATCATACCTGTGATCCCGGCAATTCCCCCACTGATCAGCATGACCAGAATAATATTCTTGGCGACATCCATACCGGCATAACGAGCCGCTTCCTGGCTCTCACCGGTCACCCGCACTTCATAACCCCAGCGGGTATACTTCAGAACTATGTATAATACAATGGCTACCAATATAGCCACCAATATTCCTATATGAACCCGACTGCCTGGTATAACCGGCAGGTAGGCTGCTTCAGGAAAGCGGGGGGCCAGGGGAAAACCCATGGCATTAGGATCTTTCCAGGGCCCGAACACCCAAAAACCTACCCAGGCAATCGCTACATAATTAAGCAGCAAACTGGTGATAGTCTCATTTACATTCCATAGAGCTCGTAACACTCCGGGTATAAATCCCCACAGAGCCCCAGCGATAAACCCGGCCACCATCATCAAAGGCAACAGTAATATCGAAGGCCAGTCCCCCAGCATCATAACAACTCCACCCGCTGCAAAAGCTCCCATATAGAGCTGACCCTCTGCACCTATATTCCAAAGCTTCATGCGAAACGCAACTGATACCGCCAATCCTGCCAGAGCCAGAGGTATGGCTTTTACGATCGTTTCTGAGATATTATAAGCACTGCCAAAGGCTCCGTAAAACATGCGTCGATAAGTCTCAGCCGCTTCATAACCTGAAAGGGCCAGGAATATCCAGCCCACCAATATGGCCAGCAAAATCGATGCTATCGGTACTGCTACTTTGATCAACCAGGAATCATTATTTCTGCGTACGAGCCTCAGCCTCATTTTACACTCCTACCCTTTGGGCTCCCAACATTAGAGCGCCAATACTATCGATATCCGTCTCGCTAACATCTAAAACTGCCTTTATCTCACCGTCATACATTACTGCTACCCGGTCAGCCAGTCGGAAAATATCATCCAGATCCTCCAGAACCAGCAAAATAGCGGTTCCCTTGCTGCGTTCCTCCAGCATTATTTCATTGACCGCCTGGGCGGCAGCTACATCCAATCCCCGTACCGGATAGGCAGCTATCAGTACTTTGGGATTCAGATCCAATTCTCGACCCAGTAAAAGTTTTTGCAGATTGCCCCCAGATAAATAATTGACCGGATGGTGAATGTCCGCCACCACTACCTGGTAACGATCGATCAGGCTATGGGTATATGCTTCTAGTTTAGCATAGTTTAATAAACCGCCCCGTCGGTATTCAGGAAACTGATAATTACGCAGCATAGCGTTTTCAACCACACTGGTATTGGGAACCAGTCCCATACCCATACGATCTTCGGGAATAAGAGTCAGTCCCATAGCAGTACGCTCCCGAGCAGACAGGTGACTGATCTCTTTGCCCTGCATGCGAATGCTCCCGGCTCTTATGGGCCGCAGCCCAGCCATAGCCTCTACCAGTTCCCGCTGGCCGTTACCGGCAACTCCAGCTATAGCCATGATCTCTCCCTGATGCAGCTCCAGATTAGCCTTACGCACTGCAGCATGGCCTCGATCACTGGGGACCGTAAGATCCTTTATTTCCAGTACGGTTGAACCTGATTGGGTGGCGCGGTTCAATTCTTGAAATATAACATCCCGAGCCACCATCATGTGAGTCAGCGCATTTTCATCCAGGTTTTCAATGTGATCACTGCCCACTACTTCTCCCCGGCGCAAAACCGTCACATAATCAGCGATCTCCATAACCTCGTTTAGTTTATGAGTGATAAGGACTACCGCCTTGCCCCGGTCAGCCATTAAACGCATGGTGTTAAACAGGTCTTTGACCTCCTGGGGAGTCAGCACTGTGGTGGGCTCGTCCATAATCAAGGTGTCACAGCCTCGGTACAGCATCTTCAGTATTTCCACCCGCTGTTGCTCACCTAAAGAAAGGTGACTGATGCGAGCATGGGGGTTAACTGCCATCCCGTACTTTTCCGATAACTCCCGCACCCTTTTTTCAATCAGATCACCCCGGGTCCTAATTCTCCCCGGGGATCCCAACATCACATTTTCCGCTACAGTAAGATTGTTGACCAGACGGAAATGCTGATAGATCATACCGATGCCCGCCTGCAAGGCCAGGCGAGGCGAGCGTAGGCGTACCGGACTGCCTTTTACTTTGATGGTTCCAGAATCCGGCCGATATAACCCGGCCAAAATACTCATCAAGGTCGATTTTCCGGCTCCGTTTTCCCCTAGTAGGGCATGTATTTCTCCCGGATAAACACGAAAGTTGATATTTTTGTTGGCCCGTACCCCGGGAAAAGACTTGTTGATTCCTACCATTTCTATAATTGGCATACGTTTCATGCTAAGCCTCCAAGTGAAAAGGCGGCTTAACGCCGCCTTATTAAGACAAGTCCGGCCTTTGATTACTCTATGGTACCTTCTACTCCATAGACGAACCAATCCATGCTGAGCATTTCATCATCAGTCATTACCTGGCCTTCCGGCACTTTAACAGTCCCATCCTGAGCTTTGACGGGGCCCATGAATACATCCCATTCACCCTGGATGATTTCCTGTTTTTTGGCTGCAACCTGATCTTTGACTTCGGTTGGAACCTTGTCAGCAATGGGAGCCAGGTCAACTATGCCGTCAACCATACCACCCCAGTAGGCTTCGCTCTCCCAGGTTCCATCCATGATGCCCGAAATAGCCCGCACATAATAGGGCCCCCAGTTCCAAACCGGTGAAGTCAAGTTAGCATCCGGAGCGAATTTACGCATGTCACTGTTATATCCAACGGAAAGGATACCCGCATCTTGGGCAGCTTGCTGCACAGCCGGTGTATCAGCGTGCTGGGCCAATACGTCACAGCCCGCCGCAATCAAACTTTCCGCAGCTTGTTTTTCCAGGGTTGGATCTACCCAAGTGTTGGACCAAACAACCTGTACGGTAGCATCAGGATTGACTGCTTGCACACCTAGTGTGAAGGCATTGATACCACGAATGACTTCGGGAATAGCATAGGCAGCCGCATAGCCAATTTTGTTAGTTTCAGTCATAGCACCAGCTATCATACCGCTTAAATAGCGAGCCTGATAGATCCGGCCAAAAAAGGTGGAAACATTGTCAGCGGTACTCAGTCCTGAACAGTGCAGGAATGAAACATCAGGATAGCGCTTGGCTACTTCCAGCATAGGATCGCCATAGCCAAAGCTGTTAGCTATCACTACCTGGCAACCTTCCTGAACCAATTGCTCGATGCTACGCTCGGCGTCAGCACCTTCTGGCACGTTTTCCAGGGTAATAGTCTTAATACCCGGAATCTGTTCTTCCAAATACTTTCTGCCTTGATCGTGGGCAAAAGTCCATCCAGCATCCCCAGGAGCCCCGATGTAAATGAAACCGACCTTAAATTCTTCTTGTTGAGACTGGTCTGGTGCCTGAGCATCATTGTCCTGAGAGTCACCACAACCTACCACCATAGTGGCCGCAAAGACCAACATCAGCAGGAAAATCCCCAGCTTCCTCCAATTCATACCTACTCTGACCTCCCAAATTATTATTTATTATTTGCATCCTTACCAATTTAAATCACAAGTACAAAGACAAAGCATATCTATTCGACATACTTTTCGAAAATCCTGCCCCAAAA
>DBRE01000116.1 GCA_002305535.1 Syntrophomonas sp. UBA1376 | reverse complement strand
ACAGGTGAACTTCGAAACTGCCAATTTGGTCAAAACCGTAGATGCCTCCGTACGGCAAATAGAGTGTATACATAGAATAGTTGATGCCAGCGGTTGGGATAGTATTCCGCCCCGACTGCGCCACCTGGCAGAACTCCGGCTGGAATTCCCGGATTCTTCACTTAGGGAATTGGGAGAGATGATGGTTCCACCTTTGACCAAGTCCGGGGTAGCACATCGCCTGCGTAAATTGGAAGAAATGGCTGATCAGATAGTACTGCCTTAGGTTTGGCAGGATATTGCCTGGGATCCAGCGAATAGCTGCATATGAGAACTTGTTTATATGTGAGGAGCAGACCATGAGGCTTACGCACGATATTTTCCTAGAACAACAGCAAAAGTTACTCATGACGCCTGAGCTTCGTCAGGCTATTGCCATTCTGCAAATGTCAACCCTGGAGCTGGGTGAACATATACAAAAGGAAATGGAAGAGAATCCATTTTTAGACGAAAAGGAACCGGAAGAGGTGCCGGAACAAGAAAAAAGGGAGGCGGAAGCGGAAGCGGAAGCCAATAACGCTTTGGAACAATGGATGGAATATCATAGTGATCGTGACTATGGCTACATGCCCCAGGAACGGGAAGAAGAAAAGTCCTTTGAAAACTATGTCACCAGTCGACCCAGCCTGGTAGAACACTTGGAATTCCAGCTACGGATGCTCAGCCGGGATGACCAGGATCTGCCCATAGGCGAGTATTTGATCGGCAGTATCGATGACAACGGCTACCTGACAGTGGAATTGGCTGAGGTAGCCGCACGATTGGAAGTACCGGAAGCCAGAGTAGAAAAAGTTTTGAAAATGATCCATTCCTTTCACCCTCATGGGGTAGGAGCTCGTGACCTTTCCGAGTGTCTCATGATACAATTGTGCCACTATGGTAAAAATGACCCCATCATTACCGAAATAGTACAAAACTACCTGGAGGATATTGGCCGGGGCAGATTGAACCGCATAGCTCAGGCATTAAACATATCTGTCCAGGAGGTGCAGGAAATCTGCGATCTGATTCGCACGCTGGATCCCAAACCTGGACTGCAGTACAGTAACTCTGAGCAGGTCAAATATATCAAGCCGGATATCTTTGTAGAAAAGATCGACGGTGAATATGTGGTCATAGTGAATGATTTTCAATTTCCCCGCCTGACCATAAATCGTACTTACGAAAAGATCCTGCGCCAGCCGGAAGCATTTTCGCAGGAAGCGCGCCAGTATCTAGAAGAAAAAATGGGATCGGCCATGTGGCTCATCAAAAGTATTGAACAGCGGCGCATGACTTTGTATAAAGTGGCCCGTTGTATAGTGGATATACAAAAAGACTTCCTCGATAATGGCATAGCCTTCTTAAAGCCCCTTACCCTACGTGAAGTAGCGGATATCGTAGAGGTGCACGAATCCACGGTAAGCCGTGCTACTACTAACAAATATATGGAAACGCCCCAGGGACTATATGAGTTAAAATATTTCTTCAGCACCGGGGTACAATGTAGACGCGGGGGAGAGAGAATTTCAGCCCGCAGTATCAAAAAACAGATCGAGGAAATGGTAGCCCAGGAAGATCCCACCCAGCCTTTAAGCGACGAGCAGATCGCTCAGAATCTACAGGAGCAGGGTATTTCCATATCCCGCCGTACCATAGCCAAATACCGCAACGAACTGGGCATAGCCTCCACCATAATTCGCCGCCGCTATTAGAGTTGCCGCGAATGCAAGAGGGGACGGTTGTTTCTGTCATTTCAAATAGCAAGAACTTGAAAACAGCAGTTAGCATGCGCAAGATAGGGGACGGTCCTTCAACTTGCGCTTTTGTGAAAGCTTTTCTATTCTATTATATCGACTTCGCTTAAAGCGCAAGTTGAAGGACCGTCCCCTATCTTGCGCCCCCCGGCCTCTATTGCATTGTGACCACCTANNGGTAGCCAAAAGGTACACTTATTATCTCGGTGGGACATTTTTGCCCCAAATACAATTATGTTCCGACAGTGGGAGGCGGCTATGGACCAGCTTTTTAGCTTGATGGAACGCTTTGCTCCTGAAGCATTGGAGCTCGTAGTTGTTCGCTATCGGATACTGCGGCAGGTTTTTTACCAACAACCGGTAGGAAGGCGCCAGATAAGTAAGGCCCTGGGTTTTCCCGAGCGCACGGTGCGTGGGGGGATCGAGACTCTACGTGCCCGAGGAGCTTTATACACTACTGCCGCTGGCATTTTTCTCACTCCTTATGGCAAGTCACTGCTACAAGAAATAGATCAGTATATCCCTTTCCTGTATCGAACCCAAACATTAGCTTACGAAATTAAAAACATGTTTAGATTAAACGAAGTGATAGTAGTACCCGGAGATTCCTACCAGAACCACCTGGTGAAAAAGGATCTGGGAGCGACTGCTGCGCGCTATTTGCAGCGAATCCTCAAGCCGAACTCTATTTTAGCAGTTACCGGTGGCACTACCCTAGCGGAAATGGCTGCGGCTATGGATGAGGGGCCGGTGGTGGAAAATATTTTGGTGGTTCCAGCCCGGGGTGGATTAGGCGAAGATATGGAACAGCAGGCGGGGGCCATAGCGGCGCGTATTGCCCAAAATCTGGGCGGTCAGTACCGACTCTTGCACATACCCGACAACTTGGAGGAAGGTACGGCCGAAATTCTCCGTAATGATAGCCATGTGACTGAGATCATCCATACCATAAGATCCAGTCATATTTTGATCCATGGCATTGGATCCGCTCTGGAAATGGCCAGCCGCCGCAAGTTCACCGCCAGTGAAATGAAACAGTTGCATGATCGAGGAGCGGTAGGGGAAGCTTTGCGATATTATTTTGATAAAGAGGGCAAAATAGTCTTTGAAGTTGCGGGTTTTGGACTGGAAAAAACCGATCTTGCTCAAATTCCTGAAATCGTGGCTGTAGCAGGTGGAAGTCATAAAGGGGAAGCTATTCGAGCGGTATTGAAAGGCTGTCGTACTACTGTTTTAATTACCGACGAAGGCGCTGCTCTGGAAATATTGAATAATAAACAATAGAAAAGGGTGATGAAATGGCGGTCAAGATAGCTATTAATGGATTTGGTCGTATCGGCAGACTGGTGGGTCGCATTGCTATGCAGCGCGATGATGTAGAAGTTGTAGCCATTAATGATCTGGGCAGCATCAAAGCCAGCGCACATTTGTTTGCATATGATTCACTACATGGGCATTATGATGGCCAAGTAGAGGTGGATGGGCAGAACCTGGTGATCGATGGTAAGTCTATTCCTTACTTAACAGAACGAGATCCTGAACAACTACCCTGGGAGCAATTGGGTATCGACATAGTCGTGGAAGGAACGGGGCAGTTTCGTTCCAAGGAAAAGGCGAGCAAACACCTCAAGGCCGGAGCCAAGAAGGTCATAATCACTGCTCCGGGCAAGAATGTAGACTTTACTCTGGTTATGGGAGTCAATCATACTAAATATCAGCCTGAATATCAGGTGGTTTCCATGGCATCCTGTACCACTAATTGTCTGGCTCCGGTAGCCAAAGTTCTTATGGAAGAGTTTGGGATCGTCAAGGGATTTATGAATACCATCCATTCTTATACGAACGACCAGCGTATTTTGGATCTGGAACATAGTGATCTGAGACGAGCTCGGGCGGCAGCTCTGTCTATCATTCCTACCACTACTGGTGCAGCCAGTGCTCTCGGATTGGTGATACCGGAACTGGAAGGAAAACTGGATGGGCTGGCAGTAAGAGTGCCGACTCCGACCGGATCTCTCCTGGATCTGACTCTGGAGCTGGAAAAACCTGCTACTCGTGATCAGATCAATGCTGCTTTCCTGGCCGCCAGCCAAACCAGCTTGCAGGGCATTCTCCATTACACCGAAGTACCGTTGGTCTCCAGTGATTACCGGGGATCTGAATACTCGGCCATAGTTGATGGACTTCTGACCATGACCATGGGAGACAAGATGGCCAAGGTCATTGCCTGGTATGACAATGAATGGGCTTATTCCGTTCGGGTGGTTGATACGGCCTCCTTTGTGGCCAGCCAGGGACTGTAAACTAACTTAGATAGGGGTGCTCCGTTTTGCAAACCATAAAAGATGTACAGTTGCAGGGCAAAACCGTTTTATTGCGGGTGGATTTTAATATTCCCATGAACAAGGATGGCACTATCATCGATGACAGTAAAATGAAAGCGGCTCTGCCCACTCTGGAATATATATTGAACCAGGGAGCCCGAGTGATCGTAATGAGCCATTTAGGCCGTCCCAAAGGTCGACCAGATTCCCAATACAGTATGAAACCGTTGGCCGGTCATCTGCAGAGTCTGGTAAAAAACCGTGTGATCATGGCCACCGACAGTATAGGCCCCGCCGTACAGGAAGCAGTCAGTAAGCTGCAGCCCGGGGAAATACTGTTACTGGAAAACCTGCGCTTTTACAAGGAAGAGGAGCAAAATGATCCTAACCA
>DBRE01000105.1 GCA_002305535.1 Syntrophomonas sp. UBA1376 | reverse complement strand
TTTTTGGGGCGGGAACTGGTGTTTCTAAAAGAGAACTTTTCTCGGGTGGAAGAAGACCGGATATTGACTTTGCGGGACTGTCTGCTGCGGCCTCGGCACAAGAGCTTGATAATAGCCACTCCGGCTTCATTTCTATTCCCGTTGAAATCTCCGCAGCAACTGCAAAAAGAGACCATCCATCTGCAGACCGATCAGGAATGGCCCTCGCATTCTTTGCTGAAACAGTTGGTACAAAGCGGCTATCAACGGGCCGATACCATCACTCGTCCTGGTGAATTTGCGGTGCGGGGAGGATTGCTGGATGTTTTTCCGGTGGGGGAGAAAAACCCTTGCCGCATTGATCTGTTCGGAGATACCATCGAATCGTTGCGGTCTTTTCAGGTGGAAACTCAGCGCTCCATCAGTAACCAGGAGCAGTTGACCATCACCCCTGCTGACGAATTATATGGGGAGGGGCTGGAATCTACCCTGTTTGATTATCTTTCCGCTGATAGCTGGGTTTTCTTTGATGAACCCCGGGAGTTTATGAAACAGTATGAGCGGGCCCGCAAACGCTATCAGGCCGCTATTCGCGAAGCCCGCCGCGAGGAGAAAAGGGTGCAGGAATTGACCACCCTCACCAGAGAACAACTGACCGATGCCATCCATTCCCGCCCCCGGCTGTACCATTCCTTCTTCCCGGGCAACATACCCCAGGCTCAGGTGAGCTTGATGGAACATGTCTCCCAGCAGGAGATGGAGCCCTTTTTCAGCCAGTTGTCGGTTTTATATAACCGCATACAGGATTGGACAAAAAAGGGCTATCATATCTACATAGTCGCCCGAGGAAGGGCTGCCCGTGAACAGCTGGGCAAGGAACTGGTGGAGCAGCACATTAGCGGAGTAGAATTTCTGGAGGGTGGGATGGAAAAGGGCTTTGTCAGTTCCACCCTGCAACTAGCCATGATCAGCGAACAGGATATCTGGGGCAAGAAAACCACTCGTAGCACCCGGCGCCGACCGGAGCGGGAAGAACGACTGCTGGTGGAGGACTTGAAACTGGGCGATTATGTGGTGCATGAAAACTATGGCGTCGGCATTTTTCGGGGTGTGACCCGGGTGGAGACCGATGGAGTCACCCGTGAATATATTTTGCTGCAGTATGCCGGTACCGACAAACTCTATTTACCTCTGGATAAATTGGATGCCCTCTACCGCTATACTTTGACCGAGGAGCGGGAACCGCGTCTTAGCAAACTGGGAGGCAGTGAATGGGAGCGCACCAAACGTAAGGTAGCTCAGTCCATTCAGGACATGGCTGAGGAACTGCTCCAACTGTATGCGGCTCGGCAGACCCAACAAGGGCATGCTTTTGGGGCCGACACTCCCTGGCAGGCTCAATTCGAAGAGAGTTTTCCTTATCAGGAGACCCCCGATCAATTAAAAGCCATACGTGATACCAAACGCGACATGGAATCCCATCGCCCTATGGATCGGCTCATCTGTGGAGATGTAGGTTATGGTAAGACCGAAGTGGCTATGCGGGCCGCTTTCAAGGCGGTCATGGATGGCAAACAGGTAGCTCTTTTGGTTCCTACTACCGTTTTAGCTGAACAACACTACCTGTCTTTTCAGGAGAGATTCCAGGACTTCCCCGCTACCATCGAAGTACTGAGCCGTTTCCGCACCGCTGCCCAGCAGAAAAGGATCCTGGAGGATCTGGGCAAAGGGGTGGTGGATATCGTCATCGGCACTCACCGGCTGCTTTCCAAAGATGTGAACTTCAAGGATCTGGGGTTGTTAGTGATCGATGAAGAGCATCGCTTCGGAGTAGCCCAGAAGGAAAAGATCAAAGCCCTCAAAAAGCTGGTGGATGTGCTTAGCCTTTCGGCCACTCCCATTCCCCGCAGTCTGCATATGTCCTTGACGGGCTTACGGGATATGAGCGTTATTGAAACTCCTCCTCCTGAGAGGTATCCCATCACCACTTATGTGATGGAATACAATGAGGAGATAATCAGAGATGCTATCCTGACTGAGGTGGAAAGAGGCGGGCAGGTATTTTTCGTTCACAACCGCATTGAAGATATGCACCGGGTCAAAAGCGAACTGGAGAAACTAGTACCGGGAGTTCCCATTGGAGTGGGGCATGGGCGTATGAAAGAAGACGAACTGTCCCGGGTGATGATGGATTTTATCCAGGGAAAATTGGCAGTTTTCCTGTGTACCACCATCATCGAGTCAGGATTGGATATGCCCAATGTCAATACCATGATCATCGATGGAGCAGACAAACTGGGTCTGGCCCAGCTGTATCAGTTGCGCGGCCGGGTGGGACGTTCCAATCGGTTAGCCTATGCTTACCTTACTTATCGGCGCGAGCGGGTATTGTCTGAGGTAGCTCAGAAGCGCCTCAATGCTGTCCGCGAGTTCAGTGATCTGGGTTCTGGAATGAAGATCGCCCTGCGGGATATGGAGATACGGGGAGCCGGTAATATTTTGGGGCCGGAGCAGCACGGTTTCATTGCCGCGGTAGGCTTTGACCTGTACTGCCAAATGCTGGAGGAAGAGACCGCCCGGCTAAAAGGGCAGGTGACTGCGCCCCAGTTCAATCCTCAGTTTGATATGGATGTGGATATGTACATACCTGATGAGTATATTCCCGATTCCGGCACCAAAATGCGCATTTATCGCCGCTTGCTTTTGGCCCTTGACATGGAGGAAGTAGAGGAGATACGTCAAGAACTGCTAGATCGCTTCGGCCCCTTGCCTGAACCGGTACAGAACTTCTTAGAGGTAGCCAGCCTGCGCATTATGGCCAAAACAAAAGAAATCAAAATGCTGCGCCGCAAGGGCCGCGAGATAGAGATCCAGGTGGCTGGTAAACTGCCCGCTGACCTGCACCAACGGATGCAAGGGTTGAAATTTCGCCGTATAAACAACCATACCGTGCGTCTCAACATGGAGCGGGGATCACTCCTGGAACTCCATGGACTGCTCAGCAGCATTTGAGGGTGGCGCCAGTTTGTCCCTGACTTTATTGTAGGCGATTAATGCAGCCAATAGCACAATAGTGGGGTACAGGAGGTTGACCGGCATAGTGACTAAAGGAGCGTTGGTGCTCAAAACCCGAACAAAGTACATGTCAGACCTAATAGTATAGATGGACATGGTCAATATGAGAAGGCCCACCGGCAATATAAGGCTGCGGTAATCCTTGAGGCCGAACAGCTCCTTTAGGCCTAGTACCACGCCCAGATAGTAGACCAGACCTGCTATAAAGCTGGTGGTAAACCACATGGCAAAAAAGAACAGTTCTATACGCTGAAAATTCTGCACTTCCACCAGACGAAAAACCTTATAAAAAGGAAAAGCATAAGCCAGAGTCAGCTCTGGCCCCAGAACTGCCAAAACCAGAACGGTGCGAAAGACAAGTACCACGGCAGCAATTATGAACCAGGTAACTATTTTGGGATAGCCTTTTTCCAGATCATTGACCAGGGGCAACAGGAGTGCAAATACCGTGATCTCCAAGTAAGGCCAAACGGCTCCGTACAGAGTAGCACCCGCCATGGCGTACCATTCACTGAGTATAGGCTGCAGGTTAGAAAAGTCAGCTAAACTCAGCGGTGCCAGAAAACCTATCACTAAGAAAAAAATAATGAACCCGATGACCAACTCAGCCAGATAAGCTATACTAGTAATCCCTTTATAAAGACAGCAAACGGCCGTGAGAATGATAATAGTACGCAGAGAGAAGGCTGGCAGCAGCGGGAAGAGCTGGCGCAGCAGGGAAATGATATCACCCAGATAGAGAATAGCAACCACCCATACTATAAATAAATAGACCATGTTAAGTATTTTCCCAGGGACAAGACCCAAACTGAGCTCGGCAATCTTAAAAATGCTCACTCCTGGAAACATCAGCTGTAAGCGCAGAATCACGGCTAGAGCGTAAAATCCTATCAGTGCAGCTAATATAGAAGAAACCCAGGCATTACGCCCGGCAGTTGCTTCCGGCACAGCAACGAAAGCACTGCCCAGCATTAACAGGAAAGTTAAAAAAGCCACCTGTTGTGAAGATATACGGTTTTCCATATGATCACCCTTCCACAAGGCATTAAGTCAGCAGCCTAAAAAAAGCCTGGAAACGGTTGTACAGCGGCTGCAGTTCCTCAAACAGCGTGCCCAGGTGGGGCAGAGCACTGCCTTCCTGGATGTAATCAATGCCATAGACCAGGCTGACAGCAATGAGAGC
>DBRE01000099.1:9089-11550 GCA_002305535.1 Syntrophomonas sp. UBA1376 | reverse complement strand
TCCTCCCTCAGGATGACAATGTAGGTGTATGTGTCAGCTTTCTTAAAGGGCTGCGTATACATTGTTATAGAAACACATCCCCATCATAGAAAGGAGACGTCATAGGGCTATGAAATTGAAAAAACTGTTGGCGATCACGGTGGCCTTGGCCTTGCTGGTCAGTCTAAATCCCTTGCCACCGATGGCCCAGGCCCGGGATACCAATATCACTCTGGAGGAAGCTATTCAAACCGCTAAGGGATTGTTCCCAGCAGCTACCCAGTACTCCGAATTTGTATCTGAATTCAACACTTCACCCCAGTCATCCTACTGGCAACTGCAGTGGTCAGCTGGAGAGGCCGGAGAGGGAAGCCTGAGTGTTCAGATCAACGCCCAGACTGGTGACGTAATACATATGTATCGCTGGGATCAACAGTCGGGACAGCCCACATCAGTGTCTATGTCTGCTCAGGAAGCTCAGGCTATTGCTGACCGTTGGCTGAAGAAAATCCTTCCGGAAAAATCAGCCCGACTCCAGCTGGTCAACACTCCGGCTATAGTCCCACTGAACAACAGCGGTTATAGCAACTTCAGCTTTCAATATCAGCGAGTAGAAAACGGTCTGCCGGTACTGGGTGATACCGCCTACGTGGATGTAGATGCCCGTAGCCGTGATATCAGTTCCTTCAATCTTTCCTGGACCGATCTTCCACTGGCTGACCCATCTAAAGTGGTGGTAGCCAGTGTAGCTAGTCAAACTTTCCAGAACGAAGATATGCTTAAATTGGAATATCTCCTTCCCCAGGGCTGGCTTTTAAGATCATCGCTTCCCCAGACTGATCCGGTACGCCTGGTCTATCGCATAAACCATCCTTCCGGGGGCACCATCAATGCCCTGACCGGTAAGCCCCTGGTATTGAAAGAAGGTCAGAATGAACGCTATGCCAGTAATATGGCTATGAAAGAAATGAGTATCGGTGGTATGGGTGCTGCCGATCAAGCGGCAGCTCCACCGCTGACCCCTCAGGAAATAGCTGAACTGGAAAAGCAGGCTAATATGATCACCAAAGAGGAAGCCGCCGCCAAGGTAAAACAATGGGTGAATATTCCCTCCCAGGCAGAATTGACCCGGGCTTCACTAAACCGGGATTGGCAGAATAAAGACAGCCGCATCTGGAACTTAAATTGGGGCCTACCCCAGGGCACTGAAGGTGAGTATTTCGACCTGTGGGCACGGGTAGATGCTACTACGGGACGCATCTATTCCTTCAACCAGTACTCTGGCGACACCAACCAACCCGGTACTCTTTCCGAAGAGCAAGCTCAAGCAGTTGCTCAGGAGTTCATCAGTAAAATCGAACCGCAGTTATCTAAACAAGTAAAGCTCAAGGCAACTGATCCAGGAAATGTCCGTCCCTTGGCAGAGAAGAATTTACCGTCCCAGTGGACAGTACAGTTCGTCCGCCAGGTCAACGGGGTGCCCTTTCCCAATGATGGTATCCAGGTGACTGTCTCCAGTGCGACCAAAAAAGTTACCGACTACAACCTGACCTGGACGGAGCAGAAGTTTCCCCCGGTAAATAAGGCCATGGGTTCTGCTAAGGCTTATAAAGTTTTCTCAGACTTGGCACCAATGACTTTATGCTATACCCCCATCACTACCTATGGAGAAACCACTGAGTTCTTGCTGGTTTATAAACCGCAGACAGCGGATAAACAATCGGGATTTGCCATGATCGATGCTATTAGCGGAGAAGCACTTAATTCTATGGGTGACCCCTTAAACGAGAAACCAGCACCGTACACATTTAATGATGTGACTGGCCATTTCGCTGAAAAAGAGATCCAGGCCATCGGCCAGGCTGGTCTGATGAACGAATACGGCAGCCAGTTCAAACCTGATGAAACTATCACCAATATAGTTTTCCTGCGAGCTATGGTGGGGGCCGTTGATGGAATTTGGAGCATCACCGACCGGGAAGATGACAAGGTGATCAGTGATTGTGTGGCCCGGGGTTGGCTGAAAGAAAAAGTGGATCCGAAGGCTGATCTTACTCGCCAGCGGATGACTGAGGTAGTGATACGCAGTATGGGGCTGGAAAAAGCGGCTCGTTATGGTTCTCTGTACAAGAACCCTTTCCCCGCAGATGAATCTATTGACGAATCTAAACTGGGCTACATTGCTCTGGCTAACGGCATGAACCTGTTGCATGTGGATAAGGAGTTCAAGGCTGACGAAGCCGTCACCCGCGGAGAAGCGGCCCTGGCAATTGTAAGGGGACTAAAGATATAACTTAGCGACGGCTGAGGGCTATTTTTCGAAATAGCCCTTCTCTTTGGCCTGGTCGATGATGCTCTGGGCATACTGCCAGAGATCGTGGGAGCTCTCGATGATGACCTGGTTTCTTTTTCTCACCTTTTCCTCGGGGATGTGGTATTTCACCCAAGTATAGCCACCGGTAAGATAGTTCTGCACCAGAGG
>DBRE01000099.1:0-8997 GCA_002305535.1 Syntrophomonas sp. UBA1376 | reverse complement strand
CCGGCATCGATCTCTATAACATCGTGGATCAGCAGCATCTTCACTACTTTCAGCAAATCCAAAGGTTCAGGTTGATCTACATGTTCAGCCAGGAGTAAACCCATCAAGGCAATATGCCAGGAATGTTCAGCACTATTTTCCGGTCGGGTGCCGTCCACGATCAACGTCTGTCGATCTACCCGTTTAAGTTGATCCACTTCCAGCAGAAAATTCATCTGTTTATCCAATCTGCTTGTTTCCATGTCCATCATCCTTCCTAATGAAAACGAAACCTGCTCCATTATAACACTTTGCCTATAACTCTTTAGCATCTTTCTGGACTGGTTTTACGTCATGTAAATATTGTCAGTCGGGAGGTTTGGGTTCTTCCGTCGGAAAGCCCACCCCCTCGGTTTGGTTCGGGAATCTTGCCGATCTCACTTTTTCTCCGCAAACTGGGCCGATGGCCACTTCTTTTCTCCCCTGCCAGAACCTTTCTTTGACCCCATCGGGCATTTCCGGTAAAAAAGAAGACAAGCCGGTCGGTTAATACATAGCTATGCACGAATCATCAAAAACCAGCGAAAGTAGGGGAAATATGAAGAAGTTTTCATTTTTACTGGCAGTTGTCATCGCTCTTACCCTGGTCTGGACCGGGTCGGCTCAAGCGGATGTTTACAAAAACTTTCAACAGCTCAAAGCCCGCCAGGACAGAAATATTGATTATCGCATCAGTTATCACAATGGGCCCTCATCTACTCTGGTAATGGCTATTCACGGCGGATCCATAGAACCAGGCACCTGTAAACTGGCCAAAGAAGTGGCTAAGCGTTCGGGAGCGGACTGGTATACTTTCGAAGGCATCAAGAAAAAGAATAATGGCACACTACATATCACTTCTACCCGCTTCAACGAACCAAGAGCTGTATCTCTGGTGGCCCAATCCAACAAAACTTTGTCTATCCACGGCTGTACTGGTTCCAGCAAAATCACCTATGTGGGTGGCCGGGACAAGCAATTGGCCGCTAAGGTAAGATCCAAATTAAAAGCAGCTGGGTTCAAGATCGGTACGGCTTCCAGCCACTTAAACGGCTCCAGTAAATACAATATCTGTAACGAAAACAAAATCAATAAAGGTGTACAATTGGAAATCTCGAAAGCACAACGCAATGCGTTTTTCAGCGGTGGGAAAAACACTGACACCTTCCACCGGTATGCGGAAGCATTGGCTAAAGCACTGAATGATTGATTAACCATGACCGGCTCTATAAGAAATTGGATGCTAGAGATGAGATGGTTCAAGATTGCTGAAATATTATAATGTCATTGCTATGAAAATGCCAAGTGTGGGTAGGGGCAAACGACCCTGTTTGCCCGTTTTGCAAAGCGGAGCGACAGAGTCGTCGCCCCCTACATACGTGTTTTCATTTATCGTGGCCTGATCGACAGGTGAGAATTCTGAGGCGAGCCGAAGAATCTTTACTGGTGCCAGAAGGAAAGATCCTTCGGCTCGCCTCAGGATGACAGCTTAAAGCAGTCCCGAACCATCCCATTTTGCATCCAGGCCTGATCCCTTTGCTTTACGAGCGTTCCTTGATCTGGATCCGTGATTGAAAAGCCAGCTTTTTCTCCTTCTCATTGATACCTTCGATGTAGATGAGGTTTTCGTCAGCAGCATTCAAATCCTTATACAGCACAATGGTATCACCCGGCAGAGCTTCATGTACATAATTGAACTCGATAGACCGGACATAATGCGATTTATGGCTTTCCAAGCTGAAACAATCCATGATTAAATCAACGTATTTAGTGTTATTAAGATGCTCGTTGAAATCTATGTCACTATAACCGATAAACCTTTCATAGGCCATCTCCAATGGGCCAAAGGGTTTCAATTTGCCCAATTTACACTCCAGAGCCCGTTCTTCCTTGAAAGAAGAAGGATAGTTCGCGGCAATGAGCTTACTCCTCTGCAGCTTACGGGTCTGTGCATCCAAAATGGCCCAGATAGAGACAGCACGCGCTATGATATGGCCCTTCTGATCCCGCGCCAGGAAGTCGCGGATAAACTGCAGGTTTTTCGGTTCCTGGGGCCAGGTCTCCACCACGATCTCTTCGTTGAATACCGGATACCGGAGAATCTCCACCCGGATACGGATCAAGGCCCAGATCACTCCGAATTTTTCCATGATGGTTTCAAACCCGATGCCCAAATCCTCTGAATGCTGGTTAGCTGCTTCCTGAAAATAGGTGAACAGAGAACTCAATCTCAGCGTGCCGGTAAAATCCACATCTCGCATCTCGACCGTGAAAGCTTTTTTATAAAGTGACAAAGGTTCCATGTAATTACTCCCAACCAAGGTTTAGAAGCTATTTTAGCACTACCGATGGGGAAATGAAAACTGCTATTGCTGTGGAATCATAGTTATCCCAGGGCTATATTGGGCCCGCCAAACAGGATGACCGCTATCAGCAATAAGCGGAAAGCCTGCCAGTAGGTGACCTGGTTCAGGTTGAAGACCTGGGGCATGGTGATGTTCCACAGGTACTGCAAGAGCCCGGCTACCAGAAACAGCAGCACCAGCCCTGCGACAAGCAGGAAAATAATAGCCATAGACACATTTGCCATTATAAAACACTCCTCTCTCCATTACTACTCTACCAACGTAAATCCCCAATCCTGCCACTGCCAGATGGTCTCATTCTGGTAAAACAGCGAGCGGATGGAATAGAAAAGCCCAGCCGAAGGGCCCTCAGTGACAAGCAATTCCTGTCGGCCATCGCCATCGTAATCTGCCACCTGCAAGTGTACAATGGGGTATTCTATAGCCGAAGAACACCACACTGGTTTCATCCGGCCGGCTACCAGGCGATAGACAAAGAGATGATTGCTGTACTCCCTATCTTCTCCTTCCATCCACATAGGGCGGGATATGCCAAAACTACCGTATTTCCAGAGAACCAGGAGCATTTCTGCCTGGCCATCATCATCAACATCAGCTAGAACCAGATCGGTCACCTTCCAACCTGGTTCTGACTGCCATATCGTCGTGTCATCCATTTCGACTGTTACCTGCTCATTGGCCAGTTGGTAGGTTTCCAACTGGCCATCATTATCGCTATCACAAGTGATTATAACCACGGGTGGAGAAGCGGTCAGATGGTACAGGGCCGTTAGGACTAAAGCGATCAGCAATGCCCCCGCCCACCATAGCTTTCTTTTAGCTATGATTGATCTCACGGCCTGATGAACCGGCCTTCACCGGTTTTGGCCATAAACGATTCGATCCAGGCCGGTCTATCAGGCTCCTGACCGTTATCCAACATCTCCCACCATTTCTCATCGGTAAGCCGATCTTCCGCCGGCCAAGGGAATTCATAATAGGAATAGACTCCACCTTTGACTATGCGCAACTTCCCTTCTACCGGCACCACCGCAAATATATAGTCGATGTAACCAGTAGCTTCCTCCAAAACCGTGCTGGGAGGTGCCGTAGCTACATCTGCCACCACTGGAGCACGATTGTTGATCAACAGCATGCTGCGTCCACCATCCTGAGCTTGATCCCGCAAGGCTTCCATCCAGAAGTGCTCCAATTGACCGCCAAAACTGCGGATCAATTCATACTCTTCCTCAGTGAGCGATTCCCCTCTCAGCTCTTTTTCGGAAATGGTTTTCAACTGGAGAGCCAGTTCTTCCATACGACTCAAGTTCTCACTATCCCGTTCATCCAGTAGATTTCTTGCCTTCAGACCGTCCCGGGTCATAGCTGACAAGGCAGCCAGGCGAGCGTAGAGATGCGGATTAGGTTCTACATAGCCGCGGTCATCAATTTCTTCCATACCGCCGCCGCCCATTTCCGCATAATTTTGCTTGGAATATAAAATGGTATCATGCTTTAATTCCGTCCAACTGCCCAGGAGAGTATTGAGTTCTTTGTGAGCCCAGGCCTGATTGAGCATAAAGGTGGGATAACCGTCCGGAACCTGCCGAGTCAAGGGCCTTAGGGTATGCATCCAGCTCCAGTACAGGTTTTGATGCCAGCTGGCTTCTGCTAAGTCCGCTAGGTACTGCTGCATTTTGTCCATGTTTTCCGGGTAGTTTTCGTACTGGTACTCACCCATATCTTTTAGCAGCTGACTGGCCTCAGCGGAGCCGAAAGCAGCCGGGATATCCAATCCTTTGGGCAGCAAGCGCCGCTCACCGGCGGGGTTCTCCCCAACTTCGCGGTAAATCAAGCGCTGAAATATATCAGCATCCACCGTGTAACGTTGCCCCATGAAACGGAAGCCACTTATTTCTCTGGCCCGGTCGGGCTGAATATTGGCATCAAATATAGGAATGGAATTGATGGCCGGGCCTTCAATTTTGCGAACCTCGGCCAAGAAAGTCGGCCACTTGGCATCATCCTGGCTGATGTCTTTCAGAGAGAGTTTTTCTCCATAGACCTGGTGCATGGCCTGGGCATACTCTTCAAAGCCAGGATCATCACTGCGGCCGGCAAAAAACTCGGTGGTGTCGTAGATACTGGCCCAGGGTGTCTGGACTTCTGCCTCATGGAGAGCCAGAGTCATCAAAGCGGCTGAGCGGGTTTCGTCTTCATCCTTGGCGCGAAAGGTCATGCGCCCATACCACATCATGGCCTTAAAGTAGCTTTTTAGCTCATCACTGGAAGTATAATGGCCGCGGGGAATGTACTGGGTATAATCTTCTTTCAAAGACTCCAATTCATCCGGCTGAGCTCCCATGCTCATCAAAGGAGAAACAGCGGTAGTCTGGTGAGCGTTGATCAGCTTCAGCTCAGCTTCTACCACAGATTTTACCTCAGCGGGAATGGCGGTGTTGGCACCCAATAAAGAACTGCCTACGGTAAAAAAGGCCAGATTGCGCAGTACCGCATTCTCCCACTCACTTCCCTGCACTTGACGATACTGATCTAGCGAGATCTCCATCATGCCTGCGTTCAGCGCTTTCAATTCAGGGATGAGTTTATTCTTTTCTACCGTCTTCAAGAGGTGTTGGAAATAAAGATGGTAGTTGTGCAGCATAGCATCGGTGGTGATCAGATTGGGTACATTATCATACCGATTGATCTCGTAGAGAATAAAATACTCGGCTGCTCCACCGGGGATCACGACAAACCCGTTCTCGGCCAATCTCTGCTGGGCAGCGGCATTGAATTCAAAGCGGCTACTGTTTTCCACATTGCTCAAATCAGCTGCTACTTCATAGGCCGGCAGACTGGGCCGCTCATTCACTGGCACCACCTTATATGGCGCAAAATCCGCTGCCAGAGTTATCTTGTCATTGGTGATGAAATCATCGGCCGACTGGTCTCCGTCGCATCCCACCAGCAGTGACATCAGCATGCACAGTATCAGCAGCATGCTCACCTGTTTTACACCTGTTGCGTGCATATTACCTCTCCCCTTTAACTTTCCTTATATAGCCATACGGTGATCCGGAAAATGTTCTTGCGGCTTCAATAAAACCTATACCAAGGCGAATCCCAATAGTACGCTCTGGGAGTCTTGGCTGATCTGAAGTTTGCCCTGGGATTGCAGCAGCAGCAGATGGGCGCTGATCTCCCCGCTGGCCAGGAACAGATTAAATGCATCTAATTTGCCAAACAGCTGGTCAACAATGGTGCGAACCGTGCAGGGCTCATCACTCAGACAGTCCATTATCTGCTGTAAGCGTTCCTGGTGATGGTGCAGTAACTGCTCAATACGAGCATCCATATCGTTGAAAGGCTCTCCATGAGCCGGCATGATTTTAGTAGGATTTAGTTCTTTCAAAATGGTTAGAGAATCCAGATATTGCCGCAGTGGATTGTCTTCAACACCGATAGGAAAGCGAATTACCGTGGAAATGGTAGGCAGGATCTGGTCACCGGACAACAACAAGCCTTCCTCTCGATTGAACAAGCACACATGTGCATTGGTATGGCCAGTGGTCAGGATGACTTCCCAGGTGCGATCGCCCATCACCAATGAGTCATCCTGCAGAAATCTTACCTGTGGCCAGGGTTCCATTACTGCCGTCACATATCCCATTATATTGGTTATTTGTTCGATTTCGGCTGCATTTATACCTAAACTGGCCATGCCGTTATAGTAAAATAAAGAACCTATTTTTTCCGTTTCCTCGGGATAAAAGGTGCTGTTGTATTCATCCCTATTCATGAGGACCTCTGCCCCGGACTGTTCCTGTAGCCAGCCAGCCAGACCCACATGATCGATATGACCATGGGTAACCAAAATCTGCTTGATATCGCTAAACTGGATACCCAAATCATCAATAGCCACTTCCCACTCTTCGTTACACCCGGGAAAATTAGGGCCGGGGTCTATCACCGACCACCCCTGTTTCCCCTGCAATAGATAGCTGTTCATGCTCCGTAAGGCTCCTGGAACGGGTAAACGCAACCTGTATATCCCGGGATGCACTTCACCGATCATATGTACCCTTCCCCTCTTCTTCGTTAGTCCATTTTAACACGTTCATACAGCAATTTTCATCTATTTGCGGGGAGGAGGAAGGCGGCAAAGGGATGATTGGATGCAAGAGGAGACGGTTCTTTCTGTCATTTCAAAAGGAGATAAATGAACCAACAGTTATCATGAAATGACAGAAAGAACCGTCCCCTCTTGCATCTCAGGAAAACGGGGCGATTTGGGCATCGCCCCCTAGACACAATTCCCAGATGGACGGCATTTTAGTCGTCGCCGGGTAATATTTTCCTTATTTCCGTGGGCAGCGGGAACAATATGGTGTTGTTGGGCGCATTGGCCACTTCGGATAAAGAGCGCAGTACGCGCAGGGTCAACCCGCCACTGGTAGCGGTAAGTATTTCTGAAGCCTGGGCGAGCTGTTCAGCAGCCTGCCGTTCGCCTTCCGCCTGGATAATGGCAGCGCGGCGTCCTCTTTCTGCCTCGGCCTGCCGGGCGATAGCTCTGGTCATCTCTGTTGGCAAGACCACATCCTTGATTTCCACTGCGGTCACCTTGATTCCCCAGGAATCCGTGGTCTCATCTACTATTCTTTGAATGGTCTGGTTCAGTTTATCCCGTTCGGAAAGTATTTCATCCAACTCAGCAGTTCCTGCAACACTGCGCATGGTGGTCTGGGCCAACTGGTTGGTGGCCTCATGATAGTTTTCCACGTTCACTATAGCTTTGTCCGGTTCCACCACTCGGTAATAAAGCACTGCATTGATCTTGCAGGTAACATTGTCCCGGGTAATTACCTCCTGAGGGGGAACATCGATTACCACCATACGTAATGAAACTCTCATAATTCTGTCTACGATGGGAATGATGAAGATCAAACCCGGGCCGCGAAAACCTACCAAACGTCCTAGCCGGAATAATACCGCCCTTTCATATTCCGGGATGATCTTGATCGCAGAACCCAAAATATAGATTATCAGTACAACTACTATTAGGCTGGACAGTAAACTTTCCATACTTTAACCTCCATTTCCATTTTGTTTCACTCTATCAACCACCAATAAGAGTCCCTGCCTGTCAACCACCCGCACTGACTCTCCCTGGTTAATAGCATACCCATCTTTTGATTCGGCTTGCCATATTTCACCACTAATACGTACCTGACCACGAGGATCCAGGTCACTGATCACCACTCCCTGCAATGATTGCATGTTTCCATGCATCGGGCTTTTACCCCGTAGTTTGGCCAGTCCAATAACTACGATCATCAGAAAACCTGCCCCCACCAGACCGACTCCCAAAGCCGTAGACCTAAAGGTAGTGAACCATCGCTCCGGCATCAGTGGTTCATTGGGAAATAATAGGATTCCCATGACCAGACTTACTAATCCGCCAACCCCCATGATCCCAAAGGAGGGAGTAAGTAATTCCGCGACTATCAGACCAATGCCCAGCACGGCCAGCAGTCCTGCGGCCAGATTGCCCTGAAATAACCCTACGCCAGATAACCCTAGAATAAGACAAATGCCTCCCAGTACTTCCGGCAATACAAAACCGGGTGAATAGAAGCCAATTATTAAGCCGAATATGCCGATGGTAAGAAATATCATGGATAAATTAGGATCGCTGATCAGACCCAAAGCCTGTTCGCTGGTGGATAATGGCACTGTAACCATACGGGCTCCGGCAGTGTTGACTACCTGTATCTCTCTATTTACCTCAACCTCTTGGCCGTGCACCTTATCGAGCAGTTCCTCTTTATTGGCGGCGACAAACTCTACTACTCCCTTATCCAGAGCCTCAGAGTTGTTCAAGACCAGATTATCGGTAACGAATTGGCCAGCCAAATCAGTGGGACGTCCTCTCTCCTTAGCAATGCTTTTCATATGTCCAGCTAGAAAGTTGATGGTCTTTTCGTCAGCAGCCTGACTGCCTTCGCCAGAAGGCGCGATAGTCACCGGCATAGCTGCGCCGCAGGTGGTTCCGGGAGACATGGCTGCAATATGTCCGTTTAACAGGATGAATGTCCCGGCTGATGCGGCAATGCCGCCTTCCGGATTAACATAGGTGATTATTGGAAACTGGGCGGCTGACATGTCCTGGAGGATATCCAGGGTGGCATCCACCAATCCACCTGGAGTGTTGAGGCTGATTATGCAAGCATCAGCCTGGTTGGCCTGAGCCTCCTGTAGACCTCTTTCAATATGGCGGGTAGTACCAAAGGTTACGGTGCCTTCCACCTCCATTACATATACCAGTGGTTTTTCTTCAGCAGCTGTCAGAGGCATAGAAAGGCTGCTGACCAGTAAAGTCAGCAGGATCACGGTGAATATTGACGCGAGTATTTTACAATTATGCCGACTGGATGAGTTTCTGATCCGGATCATTTAATACACCTCCCCCTATAATACTTATTCTACTATATTAAAGATTTTTTCCAGAATGGATGGGGAATATCCGGCGCATAAGCTAGGCGACGGTTCGTAAACTTCCGTCGGCTTCTCGAATAAGACAAGTTAAACGTCCCCCTGTCTTCTGAGTATAGAATCGAGTAGGGTGCAGCTG
>DBRE01000030.1:28230-30549 GCA_002305535.1 Syntrophomonas sp. UBA1376 | reverse complement strand
GTAGGTTTTTATATCTACATTGGTCAGATCCCTGACCGTGTCTTCGATGACGTGAACCTGCAGTGTCTCATCCTTATCCTTTATAAATCTAAAAATCCCATTATTAAAGTCTGTTCCAATCTCTTTAAAGAAGATCCCTTCATAACAAAAGTCTTTTGGGTGTCGAAAAACTAGGCGGAATTCTTCTCCTTCTTTAATGAGATAGGCACGTACACCTTTTTCATAATTGCTATCGGGGTCTCTAAGATAGCGGGCGACCGAGATTATATGTAGGTCTACAAAGGGAATCTCCCTCAAGAGCAAGTTAACGATGGACTCTCGTGTAATTTGCTCCCAGCGGCTTTGAACGGTTTGTCCCATCACAATTTGAGTTACTTTTCTTTCTCGAGCTGTTTCAGCGATAACCTTGTATACCGGGCGGCAGTCGTTATCTTTGAGGATAAAAGCATCGGCGCCAAGCTCCTGGGCCAAATGTTTCCATTTTGCTATATAGCTGGATTTCTCAGCATCTAATTCATCAAAAGGTTTGGGATCCACGGTAAGAATGTAACAGGGGCAATGAAATGTCTTGGCGATCTTGTTGCCACGACGTATGAGGCGCTCGCCGTTTGGTCCATAATTGATGCAAACGAGAATTCCCTCATCCATCTGTTTTATTTTATTAAACATATTTTGCACCTCATATTCGATAATTATTTTTGACTATAGCTCATGGGACAAATTCAGTCAACTGTGGTTAAATTCGTAGTTACAAAGGAGAAATGTACATGGAATGGTTTTTCCTCATGATGGGTTTGCCCTTCCTATTTGCACTCATTGTCCCAACTTTATATAAAAGATTTACCCCCCAAATCCATATTGGTTGGTTTGTTCTGGCGATCCCTTTGTCAGTTTTCGTTTATCTGCTCTCTTATATACCGCTGATCTTGGCAGGGGAGACCTTGTGGGGAAAACTGCCCTGGATCCCTTCTTACGGCATCGACCTGACTATGACCATAGACGGATTATCAATGGTCTTCGGTCTGATCATAAGCGGTGTGGGCTTTTTAGTGGTATTATACTCAATCTACTACCTGTCCCCTAAGAAAGAAGCCTTACATAATTTTTATATCTACTTGCTAATGTTTATGGGGGCAATGCTGGGGCTGGTTTTCTCAGATAACATCTTTGGTCTGTATGTTTTTTGGGAAATAACCAGTGTGTCGTCATTTCTATTGATCGCCTACTGGTTTCAACGTGAGAACTCTCGGGCAGGTGCACTAAAATCTCTTTTGATCACTGTTTTTGGTGGGTTCTGTATGTTGGCAGGGTTTATTCTACTTTATATTATTACTGATACCAGCAGCATTAGGGAAATGATGGGGCAAGTGGCCCAGATCCAGTCTCATGGATTGTTTGTACCCGCTATGCTCTTAGTTTTATTAGGAGCCTTTACTAAATCGGCTCAGTTTCCATTTAGTATTTGGTTACCCGATGCCATGGAGGCACCCACCCCGGTCAGTGCTTATCTGCATTCTGCCACCATGGTGAAAGCGGGCATATATTTGGTTGCTCGTCTTACTGCTATTTTTGCAGGAGGAGCCCTCTGGTTCTGGCTGGTATCAAGCATTGGTCTGGTCACCTTGTTTTACGGAGCCATCAATGCTGTAAGGCAGACCGACTTGAAAGCTCTATTGGCCTATTCTACCGTGAGCCAATTGGGTCTGATCATGAGTCTGTTGGGACTGGGGTCGGCCGCCCTCTGGCCAGAGGCAGGGAACCTCAGTGGATTATTTGCCCTAGCTTTCTTTGCGGCCGTTTTTCATTTATTCAACCACGCTACCTTTAAAGGATGCCTTTTTATGGTTGTAGGGATAATTGACTTGGAAACGGGAACACGTGATATTCGGAAACTAGGTGGCTTAATGTATATCATGCCGGTGTCTTTCACTCTTACCATGGTCGGAACCTTATCCATGGCGGGCTTGCCTCCCTTCAGCGGGTTTTTGAGCAAAGAGTTATTCTTCACTGCACTTCTCAATGCATCCCACATGACTTTTTTTAATATGGAATCCATTGGTATACTTATCCCGATTATCGCCTGGATAGCAAGTATCTTTACATTTATCTATTGTATGATCATGTTATTCAAAACCTTCACGGGCAAACCTCAATTCCCCAAGGTGGGGAAAAATGTTCACGAAGCTCCGGTGGGTATGTTGATCCCTCCTACGATATTAGCTGGGATAGTGCTAGTGGTCTTTTTCTTCCCCAATCATCTGGCTCAGTCTATATTGTTACCTGCCTGGGCAGCGATTGTGCCTGGTCTAGCTCAAAAGG
>DBRE01000030.1:17246-28196 GCA_002305535.1 Syntrophomonas sp. UBA1376 | reverse complement strand
TTGTCCAAGTGGCAGGGAATCTATCATTGGTATCCCAAATCCTTAACCTTGAACAACATCTATTATGGTTTCTTAAAAGGGATGGAGTCGTTCTCTGGAGCTGTGACCCAGAGGTACATGACCGGCTCGGTGCGGGACTATTTGGTATACATTTTTATATTTATCGTGATGATCGTGGGCGGTGCTCTGCTGTTAGGTCAGGGTTTTGAGTTCGCTCCTTTGCAGGATGCACCAGTAAGCATTTATGAAATCGCTCTGCTCTTGGCTATGGTGGTTTTAGCAGTGACGGTTCTGTTTGCCAGAAGTAGGCTGACCTCCATCTTGGCGGTGGGGGCCTTGGGTTATATGGTAGCTTTCCTGTTTGTTCTGTTTCGGGCCCCCGATCTGGCACTTACCCAATTGGTGGTGGAAACAGTGACCACTGTCCTCTTTTTGCTATGCTTTTATCATTTGCCTAAAATAAAAAAAGACAACTCTTCTTGGCGGGTCAAAGCCACCAAGGGGACGATCGCCCTCGGTATGGGTCTGGTGATGACCTTGGTGGCTTTATCAGTGAATGGAAGTCGCTTTTTCCCATCTATCTCCTGGTTCTATGAGAACGCCTATGATCTGGCTGGGGCCCAAAATATTGTCAATGCGATTCTGGTGGATTTTCGTGGTGTTGATACTATGTTGGAGATTTTGGTTCTGACCATGGCCGGACTAGGGGTATATATTCTCGTAAAACTACGCAAAGAAGGTGAAGAACGTGAAAGAACCTAATGACGTGATTTTGCGAATCGTGACCGGGGTAGCGGTGATCATTATTCTGACCTTTGCTATTAATCTTTTTGTGTCCGGTCATCATAACCCTGGAGGCGGCTTTATTGGCGGCTTAACTTTTGTGAGTGCTATTGTGCTCCTGTTTTTGGTCTATGGCATTGAGAAGATAAGAAATAACATNNGGAGTCAGGGGAATGTTGGTGAAAGAGCCTTTCCTAACCCAGATCTTTGGCCATGTCTATGTGCCCCTTTTTGGAGAAACGGAATTGGCCACGGCAGTTTTATTTGATGTGGGGGTGGCCCTGGCAGTGATTGGGGCCTCTTTGACGATAATTATAAGCATAGGTGATGATCGATAAATGGAAACCGTGATGTCCATCGCTATAGGGAGCCTCTTTACGATAGGAACGTATTTAATACTTTCCCGGACTTTGCTGCGCATTATTTTGGGAATGTCCATCATCGGTCATGGCGTAAATCTGCTGATACTTACCATGGGTGGCTTAAAAACCGGTGCGCCACCTCTTTTGGGACTGGGTGTGACTACTTTCACTGATCCTTTGCCCCAGGCCTTGCTACTGACGGCTATAGTCATCAATTTTGCTACTACCGCTTTGTTGCTAGTGTTGAGTTACCGAGCTTACCAGGTAACGGGAACCGATGATGTAGGGAAAATATGGGGATATCAGGATGAATAACTTAACTATATTACCGATTATCCTTCCGGTAATAGCTGGAATGATAATGGTGGTGTTTAGAAACCAAATACGGATGCACCGTGCCTTGAGCCTTGGTACCTTGACTCTGATCGGAATTGTTGCCGTTATGCTCATGGGGCAAATACAGCAGAATGGGATTCAAGTCCTCCATGTGGGAGGTTGGCACGCTCCGTTCGGGATCAGTATGGTAGCAGATATGTTTTCCGTTCTCTTGGTTTTCACCACCGCTGTGGTAGCCTTTTGTTGTATTTGGTATGCCTTTTTTTCCATAGGTGAAGAACGAGAGAAGCACTATTTTTATCCCTTCACCTTATTCTTGATCGCCGGAGTAAACGGTTCCTTTTTAACGGGAGATATTTTTAACCTTTTTGTTTGTTTTGAAGTAATGCTGGTAGCTTCCTATGTGCTGATCACCTTAGGAGGAGCCAAAACTCAATTATGGGAGTCGCTCACCTATGTGCTGATCAATATGATTTCTTCATTCTTATTTCTGGTGGCTATCGCCTATCTCTATCACATGACTGGAACCTTGAACATGGCGCATTTGTCAGTGCGGGTCGCAGAAATAGGGCAGGGTGGACTGATGACAGCGGTAGCTTTTTTGTTTCTAACGGTTTTCAGCTTGAAAGCGGGGCTGTTCCTCTTTTATTGGATACCGGATTCCTATGGTGCCCCGCCACCAGCTATTGCAGCCATTTTTGCTGCCTTGTTGACCAAGGTGGGGATCTACGCTATTATCCGGTTATTTTCTCTGGTCTTTTATCATGAACCGGGGACAACCCACTACCTTATGGGGATTTTAGCAGCGGTGACTATGATTTTGGGGGCTATGGGTGCCGTGGCTTTCAATGATATTAAACGTATCATCACCTATAACGTTGTCATTGGTGTGGGATTGATCATGGCGGGCTTTGCTTCCTTTTGTGAAGCGGGTCTCAGTGGATCTGTCTATTATCTAATTCACGATATGATCATCAAAGGACTGCTCTTTCTTCTTGGGGGTAGCATTATCCTGTTGACGGGTACCGACAGAATCAGGGAAATGAGCGGACTTATTCGCTCCTATCCTCGGTTAGGGTGGATGTTTTTAATAACTGCCTTTTCCGTTGCTGGCATTCCACCTTTGAGTGGGTTCATCGGCAAAATCCTTATCACCGAGGGAGCCTTTCGGGTCGGGTATTATTGGCTGGGAGGCCTTGGCTTGTTAGCCAGTTTGATGGTCATTTATTCTATGCTCAAGATCTTCATGAACGTATTTTGGGGATATCCTGATGATCTGGAAAGCAACCCTAGAATATCGGTGCGGGGGCTCTTGATGCCTATGGCTGTATTGACAGCCTTAACCATATTTTTGGGATTAGGTGCCCAAGGTCTTTATGGAGTAGTGGATCAGGCAGTGCAGGGCTTAATGGATCCAAGTTTATATATTNNGATGGAAAATTGCCGTAGAGATCTGTGAAAAGAGGTGATGCCCATGTCCAAGCAGGTGTTAATCAATCTATTTATAGGCTTTCTCTGGATGTTTCTCCAGGATGACTGGAGTGTCCTTACTTTTGCAGTCGGGTATCTCTTCGGTTTGCTGGTGTTATTTATACTGCGTCGCTTCTTTAACGACAAGTTTTATATCTTTACTATTAATGCCATAATCAATCTCACTTTGATATTTATGTATGAACTATTTGTTTCCGCCATTTTAGTCATGAGAAAGATCCTGGCTCGTCGGATCGATATAAAACCAGGAATCATTGCCATGGAGACTAGTCTTGAAAGCGATCTGGAAGTGACACTTTTGGCTCTTTTGGTGACATTGACCCCGGGATCTGTAGTAATGGAAGTGTCAGAGGATAACAATATCCTCTATACTCATATCATGGACATCCCGGAGCTAAGTTTTGCGGTAAACAAATCTAAGGTAAGGTTTGAAAAAGCAATAAAGAAGGTGACCCGACCATGATCCAATGGATACTTACTTTTTCACTGATCTTTATTACCCTGTCTATACTTGCTATCATCTATCGCCTAGTGGTGGGTCCAACGGCTTCAGAAAGAGTTCAAGCCCTCGATGTTTTAGGCACCACTATTATAGCTGGCATTGCTATTTTTTCGGTTTTGCTTAGAACCACAGCTTTTTTCGAGGTGGCCTTACTCATAGGGATTCTCTCTTTTATAGGTACCATTGCTTTAGCTCGGTATATCGAAAGGGGGATTGTCATTGAGCGCAAGTGATTGGATCGAATTGAGTGTGGCCATGCTTATACTTATCGGGACGATCTTTAACTTTATCAGTGCCATCGGCTTTATCCGTTTGCCTGATGTTTATAACCGTGCCCACGCTTTAGCCAAAAGCACCACTCTGGGAGTGCTCTTTGCACTGCTGGGTGCGTTTTTCTTCTTCCTATTTCTAGAGGGGTATTTCAGTATCAAACTATTCTTAGGAATTTTCTTTGTGTTTTTAACCTCTCCCGTTTCTTCTCACATGATTTGTCGTTCTGCCTATAGGGCCCAGGTGCCTTTGGCCGACATAAGTGTGAGGGATGATTTGGAAGAACCGATCAAAGCACCCAGTAGATCTATCTAACGCAAAAAAACTCTTCACCTAAGCTTCCGATGGGAGGATAAAGCCTCCCCGACAGCCAAGGAGAGTTTTCGTGCATCGCGGTGAATTTTTACTTTGGGTAATTAAAAGAAATCATCCAAATCACCGATTTCGTCAAACAGGAGCTCTGATCCAGCGTACAGAGTGGAGCCAACCAAAAACACTGCCAGGAGACCGAAGCTCATATTGAGCCAGAGCAATTTGCGATTGCTGTTCAAGATAGTGATCCCCAACAAAATTATCAGTGCGGCGAAGATCGAGTTTAACCCGGGAGTGGGCAGCATGATCAGAATGCTTAAAGCCGCCACCATAACAGATGCCATTCGCAGTTCCATTTCACTTAGCCTTCTAGTGGGGCCGTTATGAAAAAACTTCTCTTCTAATCTTTCACAAAAGGGTATAGCTTTAGTTTCAATGTTGTGGATAAACTTTTCCGATAGTTCACGTTTGGCAATTTTCCTCGGCACCCACAAAAAGGTTCCTCCCCAAGCCCTTTGTATGGCCCAGATACAAAGAATGCCAGCCGGGATAAAACCTACCCCCGGGGGCAGGGGAATAACTAAAGGTAATGCCATAACTATAAACACCAACCCAAAACTCTGGGAACCAAAGGCTTCGATTATGTCTCCCACGGTGAGAGCTTTTTCCTTATTTCTTAATACCTCGCGGATCAGCTGACTGGGTGGTTTGGTTTCCGTTGAATAACTCATGGTGAATTAGGTTTACACTCCTTTTAACAAAGCTGCGAGTTTTGCATAATTAAATGTACTTTTTGATTAGTGCAAGAACTTAGTTTAAATAAAGTGACTTATGCTATTTCCCAAATTATATTATAAATCAACCAGCACTAAAACCCAATATAACTTAACCAACCTTAACACCACGTGAGTTTAGAGGTTGTCCTAGACTGTTAAAAGAGTCTGCCATTGTAAAACATAGTCGAGAATATTTTCTGGTATAGACGTAGGGGGCGACAGACTGTGTGAAAAGTCTTTCACACAGATAGGAGAAAAGCAGGCAAAAGTCGAATAAATAGGGTGATAGCGAGGTGGGATAATGGCTTACATTAAAGGTGAAGACCGCTACCAAATCACCCTATTTCCAGAAGCCATAGATGACTATATTACAGAAGATAATCCGGTTCGAGTAATCGAAGCCTTTGTAAACTCACTAGATATGCAAGAGCTTGGATTTCAGAAAGCAGAGCCCAATAATATCGGGAGGCCCCCGTACGACCCCCGCGACTTGTTAAAGCTCTACCTGTACGGGTACCTAAACCGCATTAGGTCTTCTAGGAGATTAGAGGACGAGGCCGGTCGGAATCTAGAGTTGATATGGCTATTGCGCAAACTAAAACCCGATTTTAAGACCATAGCCGATTTTAGAAAAGATAACTCCAAAGCCCTAAAAGGAGTTTTCAAGCAGTTTACCATACTATGCAAGGACTGGGATCTATACGGTAAAGACGTAATAGCTGTGGATGGCTCCAAATTCAGAGCCAGCAATTCCAAGCGCAGCAATTTTAATCAAAAGAAGATCCAAAGGCACTTAAAATATATCGACGAAAAAATCAACCACTATCTGAGTGAATTAGATAGTAATGACCAAGATGAGGCCGATATCCATGTACCCACTGCCGAGGAAATCCGGCAGCGCATAGAAGAACTAAAAAGCCGTAAAGCCAAATATTTAGCTATGCAACAGCAGATGGACGAAACCGGATCTACAGAAGTCTCCACCACCGACCCAGATGCCCGGTTAATGGTCGTGAACAATAATGGAATAGAAGTCAGCTACAACGTACAAACCGCCGTAGACCAGAAGCATAAGCTAGTAGTAGACAGTGAAGTAATAAACAACCCAGCTGATCAAGGACAGCTGAGCCCCATAGCCAAGCAAGCCAAGGAAACATTGGGCGTAAAAGAAATCAAAGTGCTAGCAGATAAAGGCTATTATTCCACCAACGATTTAGCGGAGTGTGAGACCAACCATATAGAGACATATGTACCCAGGCAAAAGTTTGCTGGCAATATAGCCAATCCTGATTTTCAAGTCGATAAATTTCAATATGACCAAGAACAAGATGTTTATCATTGTCCTGGCGGACAGGTACTGTATCCTAGCAGAATAACAGAATCATACGGAGTAAAATACCAAATTTACAAAAACTATCGAGCCTGTAAAGACTGCCCATTAAAGGAGCAATGCACAAAAGCCCAGAAGGGGAGGACTATTCACCGCAACCTGCAACAGGACTTATTGGACGAAATAGAGCGGCGAACCAGGGAAAACCAGCAACTGTACAAGCAAAGGAAAATGATTGTAGAGCATCCATTTGGAACAATAAAGAGGACCTGGGGTTACAGCTATTTTCTAACCCGTGGTCTTGATTCAGTAGCGGCAGAAAACAAGCTGCACATGCTGGCATACAACCTACGAAGGGTAATCAATATCCTGGGAGTTAAAGAAATGGTAAGAAGGCTGGCTCCAGCCAGCTAAAGTCAGCCTTCTCAAATATTTTTTCGAGCACTTCGATAATTAAAGAATCATTTGCTTAGTTTTGGGGGCCGATTTGGAGTATATTCTCACACAGTCTGCCGATGCGAACATCGCCCCCTACTTAAAGGCATTCACGAATCATTCCCTATCTATCGCATAGAGACATCCTGTCTTTACTATCATTCAGTTAACGTTTTCTCTTCCTCCTTCTATCTTCCAGGAACATTCTATGTCCTGGTGTATAGGCTGGAGCAGAAGGTTCTTCCATTTCATCCTCATCATCTGCCAGTGCTTCTGCATCTTCTATAGATTGATCTGATAACTCTTCTGATTCTGCAGATGGTTCCTCTTCTTCAGAACCATTTTCTATTGGCACTTCTAGTGTTTCAGGGGAGCTTGCCACTACATCTGGTTCTAATTCCTCTATGGTTCCTTCTGATGTGAGATCTTGTAGAGTGTCAGGGTTCATATTGCTCTTCGGTGACGATGGATCTGCTGTTATCTCAGGGGATAGAATTTCAATTTTTTCAGTTATTATTGAAGTCTCTGATTTCATTGCATCTTCTGGAACCTTGGGTTTTTCGGGTTTTTCATCCAGCTCTGCTTTCTCTGTGGCTTCATAGCTAGTGGATTCTTCTGCTATATCAGAACATTCTTTATCGAGCGGTTCCTTGCCACCATCTAAAGATTCAGCTATTGGCGATACCTCCTTTGTTTCTAAGGATTCGCCAGGTTCCAATGGGCTCTCGTTTTCGGTCGGATTTATCGTCTCAGTAATCGCTAATGAGTTTTCGGCTATAGCTGATTCAGGTTGTTCAGACTCTGAGTTGACTTTCGTTTTTTCGGATCCATCAAATTCAGCAGTTTGTGAACCTGATTCCGATACTTCCTCTGCTTCTTGCTTTTCGATTGGGGCTTGGTCTGAGCTATTAGAAATCTCATCCTTCATTGACTGTTGGCTAGTTTGAGATATAGTGGATTCGTTTTCGGGTGGTGGGGGAATTTCTCCCGGTAGGTCTTCTGATATTAAACGAGTTGTTCTTTTGGTTTTAACCAATAGACTATTACAAAAGGAACAGGACTTGTCATCCGACAAAGGGGTAGCTGATTTGCTCCACTGTTTACAAGCTTGGCAATACAGCCAATAAGCCATAAGTTGTTGTCTCCTTCCTGAAGTAATATCCAAAAGATAAATGAACATACTATTAAGCTTTCTAACATTCTATGAAAATGAATTTATAATGTTCCTATTTATCACAGGATAAAAAGATGATCGGTCACTATATCAGTAAGTTTATTAGACATTAAACACTGGCTATGGATGAACATTAGGGAATGGCACTCGTGCAAGAGAGAATGCTAAGCTCGATGACAGGGTTCGAATTTAATACCATAGAAATGATGGAGAGGTGTCAGGCTGATTCTAGCCTTGGCCAACCAAGGCTACTTGCTGATCGAAGGTAACTAAGGCCGTTTCCAAGCGGTGATTTTTGATTTCGGTTACCTTGATAATTAGTCCGTATACTTTAAGTTCGGGTGTACTACCATCTTCTGGAACAGTACCTAATAAACCGAATATCAAGCCGCCGAAAGTATCATAGCCATCTTCAGGCAGGGCTACCCCCAACTCTTGGGAGACTAGATCAAGGGGAGCCCACCCAGCTATCTGCCAGGTATCAGGTTCAATTTGCGCAATCAAAGGCGGTTCTGCCGGAACGGTATCATCATCTTCCAAATCTCCTACTATTTCTTCCAAAAGGTCGTTCATGGTTATGATACCGCTCATCCCTCCATACTCATCCAAGACGATGGCAAAGTGATTGCGGGTGTTTTTCATATTGCGAAACAATACATCAGCCCGAACAGTTTCGGGCACAAAATAAGCTGGCCGTAAAACCTGTTCAATAATATTCTCACGGGTTCTATTTTTGAGCCTTAAGAAATCTTTGGCTTTTAAGATACCAATAATATCATCGGGGCTTTCATCGCATACCGGATAAACCGAATGGCGGTTTTCTAAAACAGTCTCCTCCCATTGCTGGTCAGTTTCATCCATCCAAAGGATAGCAACATCAGTTCTATGAGTCATTATATCTTCGGCATTTTTGTCGTTGAATTCAAATATTCTTTGAATCATATCTTTTTCATTATGACTTATAGCTCCCTTTTCACTGCCGGCATCAACCATCATACGGATTTCTTCTTCGGTAATATGATCATCATCTTCCAGGGGATCGATTCCGATAACTCGTAGTACAGAGTTGGTAGATACCGTTAATAGCCAGACGATAGGACTGAAGACTCGGGAAACTAAGTAAACCAATCCGGACATAACCAGAGCCAGCTGTTCTGCTTTGCGCATGGCTACTCGCTTGGGTACCAGTTCGCCAAATACTAGAGTGAAGTAAGATAGTATCAGGGTAATTACCACCACGGCGATAGTGTTAAGGGTGGATGGGGCAATAGTAACCCCTAGACCAACCAGCCAATTAACCAGGGGATCGGAAAAGTTTTCTGCTGCAAAAGCGCTGGCCAGAAAGCCAGCTAGAGTGATACCAACCTGAATAGTGGATAGAAAACGGGCAGGCTGCTCAGTGAGCTCTGCGAGCCGAATGGCGCGTTTATCACCCATACTGACTAGTTTGGTCAATTTAGTATCATTCAGGGAAATGACCGCTATTTCCGCACAAGCGAATATGGCATTAGTGGTTATGAGAATTAACTGCAAGAGTAGCGGCCATAATAAGTGATCTCCTGACAATTAAGAACCCCCCAAAATATCTTTCAGCGCATACCTGAACAATGCAGTTTATGGAGTGATTGAGCAAAGAAAAAAGCGACACCTATTATTACCGAGCATATACGATAATCTGCTCGTAACATACGTGCCGCCTATTATTTCCAAGCTGCTTACTTAAGATACATCGCTCAGGAATATCGTCCAATTAGCAATACACTCCTTAATATTGAACAAATATTACTATATTAATAGTTTTTAGTCAATCTTGCTGGTTTTGCGTTTAGGATTCCAGGGGAAGTATTAGGCTTGATTAAATGAATATTTTTATTAAATTCATTAATTACCTGCAGGGATAGTTAATAAAGAAAAAGTTTGCTAAAGGATGTTGATACAGAAGTGTTTAAGAAAGTGGAAGCCATACCGGAAAATATTCCCGTTGAGTGGATACTATCCTAACCTAAGAAATCCACTTATTCTTAATTTCTTATCAGCTAAGTGAAAGAATCTTCAAGAGAAAAGACCACCGCTTTATATTGGTGGTCACGGGGAGTTGGGGGTTGTTACCGATTACTCAGCCTCTGCTAGTATATTGATGGGAACATTTAGATGACGGCCGTCTTCTAGCAGGCGAATATGAGCCGAATCCTGGTCTATTTGTTCAATCCAAACCGAATGACATTGATAAAGAACTTCGATAACACCCTTCGATTCCATGATCTCCCTGGCACGGTCGACTAGCATATAAGCTTACACCTCTTTTTAGATAGCATACCCGATCTGCATAAGATTATTAAAAATGTCCTGAAGGCTGCCGAGAGAAGATTATTAATCCAGGAAAGTCCTCCCAATTTATTGCGGAAGACAGGCAAACTTTGATAAAATATAAAAAATTAACATTATTCGATCAAATAATTATTTATTCACTGTTCAGCGACAAAACCTCATCATGGAAAATTCTAGTTGAATAGGTTTGTATTAATAAGTAGTCCAGGTGTATTTGACCTGTTATTTTATTTTTCATGGCTTTATTGCTACAAGGATAGGCTGCCGGAGGTCGGGGAGATGATTCTGACAATGATTCGTCTCTCGCGAAGGGGTGGTTTTGTGGAGCATAGGATAGCAAAAGCGGTAGGTTTTATATCTGAAAATGCACAAAAGCTTGTGGTAATGGCGAGATTCTCTATAGTGTTTTTGATCGTCATACTGGGATTTCTCTATCTATACTTTGCCTGGGGAAAGTATCATGACATTGCCAAGTCCGAAGCTTTGCAGCTTGCCCGGTCGGTTGAATCTTTGCTACATGTGGAGCATATTTCCACATTGACGCTGGAAGAGCAACCGCAAACAGTATCAGATTATAGTCTTATAGAGCGTTCATTGGTACGACTCGTTGAAAATACAGATTCAATTTACCATGCGTTCATTTTGAAAAAAGAAAGAGATGATGTTGTTGCTCTCATAGACTCAGCAGCAGCCTATCCCGATTTCCCGACCATTGTTAACAGTATTGAAGAAACTGCAGAAATCAATCGCCTTCCCTTTGACACAGGGCAAAGTGTACTTACTGAGCCCATTTCCACATCATATGGCAAATGGATAAGAGCCCTTGTTCCTATTTATGACCTGAATAATGA
>DBRE01000030.1:15163-17095 GCA_002305535.1 Syntrophomonas sp. UBA1376 | reverse complement strand
ACTGACCGGATATGAACCAAGTAGCCTGCTTTATAA
Organism: Syntrophomonas sp. UBA1376; assembly: GCA_002305535.1. Classification (GTDB taxonomy): domain Bacteria; phylum Bacillota; class Syntrophomonadia; order Syntrophomonadales; family Syntrophomonadaceae; genus DTU018. Next base: position 17,059 of record DBRE01000030.1, on the reverse strand, counting down.
TAAGGAGGTCTCATATAACGACATCATTTTACCAGAGTACCGTGAAATACTTAGAGATGAATGGCATAGAGTAGTTTTGCGGCATGCCGATTTTTACGGTGAATATGAAATCATCACCAAGTCTGGACAACGCAAGTGGGTCATTGAACTGGGGCAGGGTATCTATGATGCCAAGGGAAATGTCGAAGCTCTTGAAGGCATAATACTTGATATCTCTGAACAAAAGAAGAAAGAACTACAGATCACTTATTTGCAGGAGCATGATTTTCTTACCGGACTATATAATCGCAGTTATATGGAACAAGAAAAGAAACGCTTAGATCAGCCCCAGTTTTTGCCGCTATCAATTGCCATCTGTGATATTGACGGTTTGCGTATGATCAACAGTGCCTATGGTCATGGAGAGGGAGATCGTTTGATTACTGAAATGGCCAAATTGATCCAAGGCTGTTTGGGACAGGATCATGTGTTGGGCCATGCCGGGGGCGGCGAATTTATTCTGCTTATGCCCAATACCGATAGTCAAACAGCCCAACAGCTAACCATAGACATTAAACATAGGACAGAAAGCTACCATCGAACCAATAAAAGTGCTTTTTATGCGGCGAGCCTCTCGATTGGACTCAGTACTAAAGAAAAGGAAGACCAACCTATCGAAGATGTTCTTAAGACTGCCGAGGAATACCTCCGAAACAATAAGCTACTCAACCAAAACAGCTCTCATTCTGCTATTGTTTTCTCCATTATGGCCACATTATATGCTAAGAGTCAGGAAACCGAGGAGCATGGTCAGAGATTAGGATTCTTATGCAAAATGATAGGAGAACATATGGGCTTAGAGCAAAAGGGTCTAAATGATTTGCAGCTTTTATCCAAACTTCACGACATCGGCAAAATCGGTATTGAAGATCATATACTCAATAAGCCCGACAAATTGACCGAGGAAGAATGGGCCAAAATGAAAAAGCATCCAGAAATAGGCTGCCAAATTGTAATGGCAACCCCACAACTGGAGCATCTTGCTGAATATATTCTTAACCATCATGAGCGCTGGGATGGGAAAGGTTATCCAAATGGACTTAGTGGCGAAGAGATTCCTCTAATTGCTAGGATCCTTGCTGTAGCCGACGCCTATGACGCCATGACCGAAAATAGAGTTTATCGACCAGCCTTATCACCTGAAGACGCCATAAAAGAAATTGAGCAGAATGCAGGTACACAGTTTGATCCGTATATCGCCCAGCTGTTTGTAGACCTGATAAGAAAGCGAGAGAGCATTTAATCATGATGGGTTACAAAAATGGAATTGACCATGATCTTTGATAAAACTCTTCGATTCCATTATCTCCCTGCTAGGCCAGACCATCATAAGACACTCCTATTTAAGTAGCTTGATCCGGCCTGACAAACATAATTATAATTGTCACTCTGAGCGATAGCGAAGAGTCTTGGAAATGACGTAGATCCTTCGCTAACGCTCAGGATGACATTCTGCGAGAGGGTGCTTTTATACCTTCCTTAGCTATGGGGATCATCTCTATAGCTATCTAAATGTACCGTTGTCACCGCGTATAAGTCCTCGTTGATAACATCTTCAACTTTATCGGCTATATCATGAGCCTCTGTCAGTGGCAGTGATCCTTCAACTTCAACATGCAAAGATACCATCTTGTGAGTACCATAATCATGAACGGCTATACCATGTGTAGAGATGACTCCGGGGACAGTATGGGCCAATTCATTGATCCTTTCAAGTTGGCTGTCATCTGATTCACCAATGATCTTTGAACAGGAATCTAAAAAGATCTCTATCCCCGTCCAGATTATTAGGAGAGAAACAGCGAAACCTAAAATGGCGTCGACCCGATAATACCCAAATTGAGATGCTAGAATAGC
>DBRE01000030.1:14499-15155 GCA_002305535.1 Syntrophomonas sp. UBA1376 | reverse complement strand
AGAATCGATGCGGTGGCCCAGTTCTATTGAAAACCTCGACATTAGTTCCTTATACAATCCCGCGCCAATCATAAATATCACTACCAAATAACTGCCACTAACCGGGGTGTTGACCAGGTACCGTTGGTAGGAATCATAACCAAATTTCACTCCTACCCCCAGGAGCATCAAGGCTATCAGAAGGGTAGCTATGAACTCGATCCGTCCATGACCATAGGGATGCCTCTCGTCGGCTGGAATAGATGACATCTTAAAACCCAGAATGACAACCAATGAAGTTAATACATCGGAAGCGGTGTGAACAGCATCCGCCAACATTGAAATACTGTTAAGCATGATACCAAACACCGTTTTTATGGCCGCTAAAATGATATTGCCTATGATGCTTACCCAGGCTTCCAGATAGGCTACCTTTTTTCGATATTCCGGCTTATCCATGGGCTGAAAATTTGACCGTTCCACGGTGTTTTTCAGTAGATAGTCGGTAATACCAACTGTTAAACGATCCACCATAACCCCCCCTTCGATAAAACCTCACCCTGAGAAAAAAATTACCGTCGAACTCTTATATCTCCCAATATAATAGTCCCACGGTAATCTTCCGCTGCCCCAAAACAGGGCCCGGCTTTTGCCTGACTGATTATGATTAAATTATA
>DBRE01000030.1:0-14486 GCA_002305535.1 Syntrophomonas sp. UBA1376 | reverse complement strand
TTTATTAGTAGGAGGGGAATGGCCCCTTCCTACTCGTAACCCTCTTCACGGTCAATGGCTTCGTCGCGTATTTCCAAACGCATACGCTCCAAGGCCTCTTCGCGACGTTCGTTTTTTTGTTGCAAAGCTTCTTTGGTTTTAGGATCGTCAGTTTTAGAAATTATCTCCTCAGCCAGGTCGATATTCTTAATAGTATGATCAATGTTGAACTGTATTCTTTCGACATTATCGCGTCGATCATCGGGATTATGCTTCATGCCAGCTCTCCTTCCAATGAAATGTCATCAATATTATTTGAAGTTGAGCGTTAATTATACAGGAGGTACCTTTAATAACGAGGATTTTGCATAATTCAATATGTCACTCTAAGCAATAGCGAAGATTCTTGTCAATGACGCAGAGTCTTGGCTACCGCTGAGGGTGACATTTAATAGAATGTCAAATGATTTAGAAAAACAGTTTGAAAAGCAGGGTCAGAGAGCAAACTATAGCCGAAAAATATCAAGAGGAGGTAGAAAACGTGAATTCCCAAACGCTCTTGAACAATGCTCTTGCCCATCTAGGAGAACTGGATGAATTATTTTCTGATTTGGCTAGTCGCAGCGAACACCAGGTGCAACGAAGTGACTATTTGGGCTATCAGGGACAGATCCAACAGATGCAAAAAAGGCTCAGTATGGATCTGGATAACATTGACGATACTGAAACATTCACTATGTCCCTGGATAAATGGTAGAAGCGACCGCTTGTTCCAACAGGATAAAAAATAAGCATGGATATTTCCTGAAATACTATTTGTATTGATAGGGGGTTCCTGATAATATCGCTGTATAAGATCAAATATTCTAGGGGGATTATTAATGACAGACGAAAGGGTTCTGGTAGAGGTTTTCAATGGCACCCAGGTACCCAGTGGATGTGACTGTACTTCCTGTCCATCAGCCAGTGGGTGTGGTCCAGCTACCAGTCAGCAGGAAATGGCTAATAAATTGACTGAGGATCTGCGGGAAGCCTTTGGTAGTCAAGTAGAAGTTCGCTATATTGACGTAGATAAGGAAGGACTTGACAATTATCCTGTTATGTCACAAGTATTGCAGAGGGGTTATCCATACCCAATAACGGTAATTAATGGAGAGCCGCGATATGCAGGCGGTATTATGGTAGCTGAAGTCAAACAGAGCATAACTCAGATTCTTGGCAAGCAGGAATAAATAAGAATCTAACGGAGACTGTCCCTTAAAAGGGCAGTCTTTTTTTATCTCTTTGCTTGTAAGAAAGCTAAATTTATTCAACATATTTCGTAATGTTGAACATTTCTACACTCAAAAGCCGCCTTAATAATCAGAATCTTTTATAATGATATGTAGCGTCATAAACCTAAAATACGACAGGGAGTGTATTCACATGACGACTCCGCTTAAAGTAGTTATTACTGATTATGAATATGAGACACTGCGTTGGGAAGAGGAAGCCGCGGCTCAGATGGGAGCAGAGCTTATCAAGTGTCACTGTCAGACCGAACAGGAGTTAATTGAAGCTACCTGGGATGCCGACGCCATATTAGTACAGTATGCCAATATCACCAGCAATGTAATGGATCATATGAAAAAATGTAGGGCGATAGTGCGTTATGGAGTGGGACTTGACTGCATCGACCTAAATGCTGCTACTGAGCATGGTATCATGGTCGGTAACATACCTGATTACGGTCTGGAAGATATTGCTGACCATGCCATAGCTTTGATGCTGACCTGTGCTCGTAAGATAGTCGAATTAAATCAAGCGGTTCGTGAAGGAACATGGGATTATAAATTGGCTAAACCTCTTTTCCGTCTACGCGGAAAAACACTGGGTCTGGTCGGTTTTGGCCGTATTGCCCGTATGGTAGCCGATAAGGCCAGAATGTTCGGCCTGGAAGTTATAGCCTTTGATCCTTATATTGAGGATACTACTGCCGTGTCTTGGCAAGTTTCACGGGCTGATTTGGATACAGTTTTGAGGTCAGCCGATATTTTATCTCTACACGCCCCAGTTACCCGAGAAACATTTCATTTAATCAATGACCAGGCCTTTGCGAAGATGAAAAGGAACTGCATTTTGGTGAATACTGCTCGAGGTGCTCTAGTGGATGAGATGGCTTTGATCAATGCCCTTAACACAGCCCAAATTGCCGGAGCTGGCCTTGATGTCAGCGAACAGGAACCAATGAATCCCAAAAATGAATTGCTCAATATGCCCAATGTGGTGATAACACCTCATTCTGCCTGGTACACCGAAGAAGCCCAACAAAGCCTGCAGCAACAGGCCGCCCAGGAAATCATCCGGGCTCTGTCAGGGGAAAGACTCTTAAATTTAGCCAATCCTGCCGTGATCACAAAAATGTAGGAAGGAATGATTTACATGCCAGACGTATTAAGGGTACATGAAGACGACAACGTTATAATTGCAGTCAAGGCTTTAGAAAAAGGAAGTACTATCAAGGATGGGAGTCAGGAAATTACCCTGTTGAGTGACATCCCGATGGGGCATAAAATCGCCATTCGTGACATCAAATCGGGTGACAATGTAATCCGTTACGGTAATCCCATTGGGCACGCGATCCAGAATATCACCCAAGGCGAATATGTTCATAATCATAATGTTAAAACTAACCTTTCTGATGTGGTTGAATACGTGTACCAGCCCAACTTGAAGCCGGTTGAAGTGCAAGGAGATATGCCTACCTTCGAAGGTTATCGACGCCCCGATGGGAAGGTGGGCATACGTAATGAGATCTGGGTTATTCCCACGGTGTTCTGCGCCAATGGACCGGTTCAAAAAATGGTTGAATTAGCCAATCAAAAATACTCTCGCACTGAGAACTTTGATGGCTTTTATGCATTGACTCATCCCAATGGCTGCAGTCAAATGGGCGAAGATAATCTAAACACTCAAAAAATACTGGCTAATCTCGCCAAACATCCCAATGCTGGTGGAGTTTTACTGGTGAGTCTGGGTTGTGAAGTCAACAACTTTGATAGCTTTCTCCCTATACTGGGTGATTTTGACCCCCAGAGGATAAAGACCATGATCAGCCAGGAAGTGGAAGACGAAATAGCTGTTGGTATGGACTTGCTTGATCAACTTTATGAATATACTGTTTCATTTCACCGTGAGACCAGACCACTGTCTGATTTGATCCTGGCAGTTAATTGCGGAGGTTCTGATGGCTTTTCCGGAATTACCGCTAATGCAGTTCTGGGAAAAGTCACTGATATCATAACCGGATTTGGCGGAACAGTGATAATGACTGAGGTGCCGGAAATGTTTGGCGCCGAGCATATCCTTATGAATAGGGCTGCCAATAAAGAGGTGTTTGACAAGATCGTCTCACTTATTAATGACTACAAAGAATACTATAAGAAATATGGCCAGGTAATATATGACAATCCTACTCAAGGAAACATGGCCGGAGGTATCTCAACTCTGGAAGAAAAATCTTTGGGCTGTACCCAAAAGGGTGGTCAGGCTATTGTGACTGATGTATTAAAGTATGGTGAGACCATCAAAACTAAAGGCTTTAACCTGATCAGCGGTCCCGGTAATGATCTGGTAGGAATAACCAATCAGGAAGCAGCTGGAGCAGTTGTTACGGTATTTACCACCGGAAGAGGTACTCCCGCCGGTTTCGCGGTTCCTCTTATTCGAATGGGTTCCAATAGCACCATGTCCAATCGCAAAACCAACTGGATCGACTATAATGCCGCGGTTGTATTGGAAGGCAAGAACTTTGACCAGGCTGCTCGGGAAATGTTGGAATTGATATTGGAAGTTGCCAGCGGTCATAAACAGTCACTGGCTGAAGCCAAAGGATACCGTCAAATTGGTATGCTAAGAGATGGTGTCACTAATTAGTTTATAATCTTAAAACAATGTCAGGCTTGGCCGGGTATTACTCGGCCAGGCTTCATTTTTTTGCCACGATATAGCATTGGGGAGTGCAAAATGCCGGAAATTACATTTCACAAGATTCCGTACCGTTATCTTATGGTATCAATACTCTTTTTGATTTGGATCGTTGTCTACTTACAACGGGTCAATATTGGCATTTTGTTGGTGGACGAGCGGTTTTTAGCTGATCTGGGCCTGGTTGGTCAATCAGCCAAACAGGGTTTGCTTATGACTCTGTTTTTGATCCCCTATGCCTTCAGTAATGTGGTGGGGGCTCCCATTGGGGATCTTTTGGGGCCTCGCAAGACGATGCTCCTGGGATTGTTTATTGCCGCTTCAGCCATGTTTATGGGTGCTTTGGCTGGTAGTTTTGCGATCATGCTGTCAGCCAGAATTCTGCTGGGGATCGGGCAGGGCATTCACTATCCCACCCAGAGTATTATTGTGAGCAACTGGTTTCCTGTGGAAGAACGTGGCAAAGCTAATGCCGTTTATGGTATGGGATGTATAGGACCACTACTGGCTGGGCCAATTTTCACCTATTTAATAGCTGTTTGGGGCTGGGAATATGTTCTTTATTTGGCTGGAGTATTAGGATTCATATTCCTAATACCTTTGTTTAACAAAATGGTGACCGATTACCCCAAGCAAAATCCCTATATCAAAAAAAGCGAAAAGCAGTATTTGCAAGAAGCGGTACCGCCGGGACAAAAACTTACAGCCGACTCAAGTGTTACCAAGGCCATTAAACCGATATTGCAGTCATCAACATTCTGGCTGATCCTGGTTGCTTACAGTGCCTATTTATCCATCTGGTGGGGGATCGTCACCTGGGTTCCGCAATACCTTGCCGTAGCACGCGGCTTTTCCCTGGAATCGTTAGGATGGTTAGCATCAATTCCTTACGGTTCAGCTGCTCTGGGCGTATTTCTAGGCGGCTTCATCTCTGACCGTCTATCCAAGCGTTCCATATTTGGTATTGTGGGCCTGACCGGTGCGTCCTTATGCATACTACTAGCTGCCCTGGTAAGCTCCAATTTCCTGGCAGCAGCCTTGGTAGTATCAGCGCCAATATTTAATCAGATGTTCTATGCTCCTATATGGACTATTGTGCAATCAACCTTTCCTACCCACCTTATGGGTACGGGTACTGGAATGGTAAACGGTATTGCCAATCTGATCTCAGCTGCCGCACCTGTTATTATTGGCGGGTTGATACAATGGAGTGGTAGCTATGGGGTGGGTTTAATGTATTTGACACTATTTGGCATTTTGGGAGCCCTCTGTAGTTTAATCATGATGCGCAGAGGATACTAAAGAGATTTTGTGATATCATATCTTGTGAAGGTGAATAGTAAATTGTCGGAATTACACTAATATTGTCAAAAGGTTATAATTGTGTGCAAATCAATTCATAATAGGATTGATGCGCCATTGTCTGCGATACGGAGGGCCCCATATGGACAGTGTACAACAGACTGTTGCCAATCGAATAAAACTTCTCCGGAAAAAGGCAGGTATGTCCCAGACCCAATTAGCCGAAAAATGCAATGTGAGCAAGAGTATGATCAGTAAAATTGAGAGCAATAAGGCTACAATTCACCTGGATCTACTCATGAATATTGCACGGGAACTTGGCATTAGTCTGTACGAATTATTAGAAGAAAGTTCCTTGGCAACCAAAAAGAAGGCCACTATAGTACGGGAAAGAGAACGAAAACACTTGGTAGCGGGTGTGCCAGGCAGATCAGGTTACAAGTACTTTGGCATGGCTGGCTCCAGTGATATCGATACTTTCCTCTTAGTGATCGGAAAGGAAGCTATATCTGCACAGAGATATGTTACCCATAATGGATATGAGTTTCTCTATGTTGTGGAAGGTGCTGTTCGTCTGCGATTTCGTGATGAAGAGTACACTCTTTATGAGGGTGATACCGGGTTTTTTCAAGCCACGCAAGAACACATGGTTCTTCCAGTAACCGAGAATGGTGCTCAGATCATTATTGTGTTTTTACATGCGTAGCATTTCGAACCTTGTTCTTTAGTTTTTCTTCTTTTGGAAACATAGTAATTATAACCCCCTATATATCTTCATTTCTTCTTTCTACATACCCCGTTTCTAAGGGGAATTACTCTTAATACCTTATTTAACCAAGAATCAAACCAAAACTAAATAATCTGTATGACCCAACTAAGACAGGGTATTAGCTGGGCTACCGGTAGTGTTATTTACTTGGAACAGGTAATTTTCAATTTGTTGAAAAGTGTGAAACATTGCCGGGACAATTGACCATTTGGAAACCAGATGCGTAGACCCATACATTTTTACACGTTACCCTTAGGTTAGGTTAAATTATCTGACAAATTACCTAGTTATGGGAGTTGACTATTGTGCCTTATCAAACATTAGAATACAGCGTAAATGGTCAGATCGCCTTGATTGCTATTAATCGTCCCCAGGCTCTAAATGCTCTAAATGGACAAGTGTTTGCTGAGTTAAGAACGGCTTTTGAAGATGCTATATCCGATGAGGCTGTCCGAGCTATAATCCTTACCGGCAAAGGTGAGAAAGCCTTTGCAGCGGGATCAGATATTAAAGAATTTGCGGATTGCAGTTTCTACGAAGCCCGACAGGTGTCAGTTAGAAATAATGCTACCCAAGAGGTGATCGCCAGTTGTCCGAAACCCACTATCGCTGCCTTAAACGGGTATACATTGGGGGGCGGACTGGAAGTTGCCATGTGTTGCGATATAAGAATTGCGGCGGAAAATGCTAGATTAGGCCAACCGGAAATTGGATTAGGATTTATTCCGGGTGGTGGAGGTACCCAAAGACTTCCTCGCCTTATTGGAGTTGCCAAAGCCAAGGAATTGATTTTCAGCGGCAAAATGATCAGTGCTCAGGAAGCTCTTGCAATAGGCTTGGTCAACAAAGTGGTACCCGTGGCCGACTTATTAACAGAGTCACAGGCTATGGCAGCAAGTTTTATTAAGAATTCCAGCGTAATTCTCGAATTCGCCAAAATAGCTATAGATACAGGAATACAATTGGATCTTAAATCAGGTCTGGAATTGGAAATTGGATTATGGGCAGAAAGTTTTGCTACTGAGGATCACCATGAAGGCATTGTTGCTTTTATTGAAAAGCGCCCACCACAGTTCAAAGGTAGATAGTAAATAAAACAAGGAGGTAATAAGAATGACTTTCGACATTAGAAACATAGCCGTACTCGGAGCAGGAGCTATGGGAAATGGTATCGCCCAGGTAAGCGCCCAGGCAGGTTATCAGGTGATTATGCAGGACATAACTGAAGAAGCCTTAGAAAAGGGCATGGACACCATTAAGAAAAGTCTTTCCAAACTAGCTAGTAAGGGTAAAATCGCCGCTGATGAAGTGGACGCGATTATTGGCCGGATAACCACCACAGTTAATTTGGAAGAAGCAGCTAAGGATGCTGACCTGGTAATAGAAGCAGTGCCTGAAGTTCTTGAATTAAAGATTGATATTTACAAGAGACTGGATGAAGTGTGCAAACCAGAGGCTATTTTTGGTTCCAATACCTCCACATTGCCCATTACAATTCTGGGAGCAGCTACCAAACGTCCTGAACAGGTGTGCGGTATTCACTTTATGAATCCGGTTCCGGTAATGCCAGGAGTTGAACTCATCAAAGGCCGTCTTACTTCTGATGAGGTCATGGATGAAGCTGTGAAATATGTTGAAAAAATCGGCCGTGAGGCTTGCTTGGCCGTTGACTATGCTGGATTTATCGTCAGCCGTTTGTTAGATGTTGTTCAAAACGAAGCCTGCAAATTGGTTATGGAAGGAAATGAGCCTGAAGAAATTGATAAGGCTATGAAGCTTTGTGCCAACTGGCCTATTGGCCCCTGTGCCCTGATGGATCTGGTAGGACTGGACATTGTAGAACACGGTCTGGGAACCCTGGAAAACGACTTGGGTCCTGCTTATAAAGCGGCTCCTTTACTTCGTCAAATGGTGCGAGCAGGGGAACTGGGGCGCAAGACAGGTAGGGGTTTTTACACTTACAACAAGTAGCACAATATTAGTCGTAGAAGAATTTGTTGGGAGGGTTTTTTAATGAGTAACAATGATTTTGTCATTATTAGTGGTGTGCGCACTCCTTTTGGCCGCTTCGGTGGTTCTCTAAAGGATGTCAATGTTATTGACCTGGGCGCAGAAGTTATGAAAGAAGCAATGAATCGTGCTGGTCTAAAACCCGAACAGATTGATGAAGTTTGGTGGGGATGTGGGGATACTTCTAACACTGACGACGTATTTACCCCGGTTATTGGTCGTCAAAGTCTACTCGAAGCTGGTCTGCCTCCGGAAACACCTTGCTGCACTTTTGACAAAGCCTGTGTATCTGGAACTTCAGCACTTATTTATGCAATTAGAGCAATCAAAGCTGGAGACGCTCAGGTTGTTTTATGTGGTGGAGCAACTCACTTTTCTTCCGTACCCTATTTGCTTCGCAATATGAGATTTAAGGGCCATAAAATAGGAGCTATCGAAATGGCTGATCCACTATCTCCGCTGGGATATGTGAGATATAATCCCGTTTCTGTTGATTCCGGTGAAGTAGCCGTGGAATACGGAGTAAGCCGTGAAGAGCAGGATCAATGGGCTCTGCGCAGTCATCAAAGATATGGTGAGGCCTGGAACGCCGGCAAATTCAAAGATGAAATTAAGCCTTGGGAATTAAAACAAAAGGATGGCAGTGTAAAACTGCTGGACATTGATGAGCAGTACAGGCCCGATACAACCATGGAAAGACTGGCCAAATTACCGCCCATATTTGACAATGTCGGTGGAATCACAGCCGGAAACGCACCTGGACTTAATGACGGTGCCATAGCATTAGTGGTCACTACCCGTGAAAAAGCTGAAGAACTGGGTGCAAAACCGCTGGCAACTGTAGTCAATACTGTTACTACCGGTGCTAATCCCCGTAAACTTCCGATAGCACCCGCGGTAGCTATAAAGAAATGCTTGGATGAAGTCAATATGACTATTGATGATGTAGATATCGTTGAAATTAACGAAGCTTTTGCCTGTGTACCGCTGGTAAGTGCTAAAATCCTGGCTGATATGGACGATGCCAAATACCAGGGAATCAAGAACAAGATGAATGTAAACGGCAGTGCTATTGCTACCGGTCACGCTAACTGTGCCAGCGGCGCTAGAATCGTATTAACTATGATTCATGAGCTAAAGCGTCGTGGAGGCGGATACGGAGTAATGGGCATCTGCGGTGGATTAACTCAGGGAGATTCAATCCTTATTAAAGTTGAAGCATAAGTATTTAGGTAAAAAGTTTTAGGATTAGGCCGGGTTTCTTGAGCATTTATAACAGCATTTATAAACTATTCATCACAATTTAGTCACAGCAATGGTCATTTTACCCGGTCATAATTCCTAGATTTCAGTAAATGTAATACAGATCCCTGGGAGGAGGGGAATTATGACAAAACTATTAGCTAAAGACGCAGTCAAAATCATACAAGCCGAATACAATGCCAATGCCTTGGAAGCGAAAGAGCGCGGACAGCTTGTGGCATGGGTAACCTCCATAGCTCCAAGGGAGTTTCTAGAAGCCATGGATATTGTTACCGTATATCCGGAAAACCATGCGGCGGCTATAGCTGCTAAAAAGGGCTCCATGGAAATGATGAACATTGCCGAGTCCATGGGGTATTCTACGGACATTTGTTCGTACGCTCGAACCAATCTAGGATATGTGGAAGCTGGAGATTCAGCGGCAGGGAAATTACCTGCACCTGACCTACTGGTTTGCTGCAACAATATCTGCAATACAGTTACTAAATGGTATGAAATCTTGTCCCGGCGGCTTAATGTGCCTCTAATAATGATCGATATGCCTTTTAGTCATGAAAATGAAGTCCATGATCGAGCCATAGATTATATGGTGGGTCAGTTCCAACACATGATTGGGCAGTTGGAGCAAATCACCGGAAAACCCTTTAATTATGATCGTCTTCATGAGTCTATGGAATTGTCTAATCAAGCTTCATTGCTTTGGAAAGAAGCTGCTGATTTCGGCAGTGCACATCCATGCCCATTTAATGGTATAGATTTCTTTAATTATATGGCTCTTATCGTGTGTATGCGCGGTAATGAAAAAGCCGTTGAGTTCTTCACCTTGTTAAGGGATGAAATAGCCGAGAAGGTAGCTCGGGGTGAAGGATATCTGGAAAACGAAAAATACCGCATTCTCTGGGATGGCATTCCTTTCTGGTTCAACCTTAAGGCTATGTTCAGGTCTCTGAAGAATTATGATGCCTGCATGGTAGGTTCCACCTATCCGGATAACTGGGTTCTACCCTATGATGTTCATGATTTGAGAAGCATGGCGCGAGCTTATACTTCGATCTTCATTAACCGCAACTTTGATTACAGGATCAAGAACATGACTCGACTTATTGATAAATTCGATGTGGATGGAGTTATTTTCCATTCCAACCGTAGCTGTAAGGCTCAGGATTTTGCCCAATATGCTATGTCCAGAAAAATTTCGGATATTACCGGTGTCCCCACCGTGGTAGTGGACGGAGATCAAAATGACCCCCGTTCCTTTTCCGAAGCACAATACGAGACCAGGGTGCAGGCCTTATATGAAATGATTGATCAACGCAGGGCTGCCGCTTCGGTAAGGAGGTAGGAATAGCATGGATAGAGTTAAACGAATTTTAGGCCAATTTGAAAATGCTGCTCATCATCCTGGTCAGATGGTTAGGGAATGGAAACAGGAAACTGGTAGAAAAGTAGTAGGATGTTTGCCTGTGCATAGCTCCGGAGCAGAAGAACTGATCCACGCTGCCGGTATGCTGCCGGTAGGGCTATGGGGTGGACAAACCACTATTTCCCGAGCCAGTGAATATCTCCAGGCTTTCTGCTGTTCTATTATGAAAGCTGTTATGGAGTTTTCATTAACCGGGGTGTATAAGGATCTGGATGCCTATGTCTCACCTAACACCTGTGATACTATGCGCTGTATTCCTTTGCTGCTCAAGGAGACCAACCCTGAAGTGCCAGTTATTGGTCTGGTACTTCCTGATAATAGGAAGATCAATGTCGGTGTAGACTATTTGGCCGAAGAATTCAAGTCCATTGGCGAGAGTCTCAGTGAAATATCCGGGCAGAAGATCACCCCAGATGCATTACAGAATAGTATCGCTGTTTTTAATCAGCATAAAGGGTTAATGAATCACTTCCTTACCCTAGCCAATGAACATCTGGATATAATTACGCCATATTATCGCCATATGGTAATAAAATCATCATTCTTTATGACAAAAGAAAAGCACAGTGAATGGCTCAGCCAGTTGATCGACGCCCTGGAGAAGACTCCGTCTTACCCGTGGAGTGGTAAGAAGGTAGTGGTCACGGGCATTATGATGGAACCAGATTCCATATTGAATATGTTGGCTGATTATAATCTAGCAGTGGTAGGGGATGATTTGGCGCAGGGATCCCGCCAATTTAGAACTCCGCTTCCTGATGGTGACGACCCCTATGTCAGATTAGCACAGCGTTTTGCAGATTTCGAAGGTTGTGCTACGGTACATGACCCGGTGAAACTAAGAGGAACTATTATAAAAGATTTGGTGACAGACAATCAGGCCGATGGAGTTCTGGTTATGATGATGAAATTCTGTGATCCTGAGGAATATGATTATCCTTATATAAAAATGGACTTGGAAGACAGTAATATTCCGCTGTTGCACGTAGAAATAGAACAACAGATGGACTCGGTCGAACAGGTCAGAACCCGCCTGCAGGCATTCGCGGAAATGCTTCGGGATAAATAAGGAGGAAGCCAAGTTGTTAACTATGGGCGTTGATATTGGTTCCGCTACTTCTAAAGTGGTTATTCTCAAGGACGGCAAAGAGATTCTCGCGGGCGTGGTTATTTCCGTTGGAACGGGGACTTCTGGCCCGGCACGAGCTTTGCAACAGGCTTTGGACATTGCCAAGGTAGAGAAAAGCGACATCAGTAAAGTGGTTGTTACCGGTTATGGAAGAATGACTTACGAAGGAGCCGATGAACAGGTAAGTGAAATCACCTGTCATGCTAAAGGAGTTCATCACCTAGTCCCTACTGCTCGTACCGTTATTGATATTGGTGGTCAGGACGCCAAAGTGATAAAGCTTGATGAGCATGGTTATGTTAGCAACTTCGTAATGAACGAAAAATGTGCGGCAGGAACAGGACGTTTCTTGGAGGTTATGGCCCGGGTTCTGGAGGTATCTGTAGGTGACCTGGAAAGTTTGGGCGCTAAGGCTGAGAACGTTGTTCCCATAAGCAGCACCTGCACTGTGTTTGCTGAATCTGAGGTTATATCTCAACTGGCAGCCGGGCAAAAAAGCGCCGACGTTGTAGCAGGTATCCATCAATCAGTGGCCCGCAGAATTGCAGGACTTGCTGGTCGAGTCGGTCTTACCCCGACGGTAGTGATGACAGGAGGGGTAGCCCAGAATGGTGGAGTAGTCCAAGCCCTGGAACAGGAACTGAAAACAACCATTACGGTGGCACCCAAATCACAATTAACCGGAGCGCTAGGAGCTGCCCTTATAGCTTTCGAATCATTTGCGAAAGCTACTGATAACGTAACTGCGGTTAAGTGATTGGTTTTTAGATACTCCCTTTACTCCTGAGCAAGGAGGTGAGAATAACCAAAAACGTTGTAACCCAGGCGTAAATTATAAGTAAGGAAGGGGTACTGAAAGTGAAAAGAAAATCTCTAAGACTCGTTGCAATGATTATGGTTTTGGCTTTTGCTTTAGTTGCTGTTGGATGCGGCGGAGGAGACGACCAAGGTTCCACAGGAAATGGCGATCAAGAAGTAATAACCCTTCACTGGGGAGCAACCTCCTCACCGGAACATTCCTATGCAACTGTGTCTCAGCCCTTTATTGACGCTGTAAAAGAAAGAACTAATGGAACTGTTATTATTTCCGCCGAGTTCGCCGGGGTTCATGGTGGGGAACGTCAGATGACTGAATCAGTAATGCGCGGCGACCTGGATATGGAAATGACTTCTGATGTAGGTTTGGCAGCTTTGTTCCCGGATTTGGGCTTTACCCAGCTTCCTTTCCTATTTAAAGACTACGACGATGTTGATGCCCGTTATTTGAACGGATGGATGGCTGAAGTCATTGAAGAAAGACTAGCTGAAAGAGGCATTATCGTATTGGGATGGGGTGAAAATGACTACCGGGCTCTGACTAACTCAAAACATCCCATCTCCAAACCCGAGGATATGGTCGGTCTGAAGATCAGAGTACCTGAGATTCCCATGTATATTAAGTGGTTTGAAGGTATGGGCACTCTGCCCACTCCCATGGCAGTTACTGAATTGCCTACTGCTCTGCAGCAAAAAACCATTGACGGTCAGGACAACGGAGCTATTTTAACCTGGTCTTATGGTTATTACCAGTTCCAGCCCTATATGACCAAACTACAGCATATTTATAGCGGAACTACCCTGATTATTAGTGAAAAGACATGGAACAAACTGACCGAAGAGCAACAGACTATTCTGAAGGAAGAAGGAGAAAAGTACTGTGCTGCTCAGGTAGAAAGAAACCGTGCTGACGTAGCTGACTTCTATAAGAATATGGAAGAAAAAGGCGTAGAAATTATTGATCCCAGCCCCGAACTGCTTGCCAAAGCTAGAGAAGTTGGTCAACAGATTATAGATGATCCGGCCAATGACGATCTCTACGGCAAAGATGTTATGGACAGAATCAGAGCTGGCGAATAATTAACAAGTAACCGGTTAAAGCAAACGTATCCCAAGGGCGTTTACTGACTGGTAAACGCCCTTCGTCTCTAAAAACTAGATGTATACCAAAATGTGACAAGAGAGGAAAATGACATCATGATCGCAAAAATCGACAAACTGAATAAATCTCTCGTGTCCATCGAATATGGTGTAACAATACCGCTTTTCTTGGTCATGGTGACCCTGATGTTTGTGCAGGTGATTTTCCGCTACTTTTTGGAAAGCCCCCTGCCTTGGTCAGAGGAAGTGATACGGTACCTTTTTATAGCTACTACCTATTTAGGTGGTGCTATAGCCACGATGGAACGTGAACACATCGAGATCAACTTTATTCAAGTATTTGTAGATAAGCAGCAGGATCCCGACAAGCGCCGCCGCTTGGTTAGTATTCTCAATGTAGCACGTGACGGTCTGGCTCTTGTTTTTTTGAGCCTGGTGTCTTATCTGACCTATTTCCTGGTCTATGACCAGTTCAAGTATAATATGGTTTCCTCCGCAGCCCAAATTCCTATGTGGATCGTAACTAGCTTTATGCTGGCCGGGCTGGTACTCTCGGCATTGCACTGCATAACCAACATTATTCTTAACTTGAACGGGTACCACCGAACTGGTTATGATGACGAAGCGGAAGAAGGAGGAGATGTAACATGCTTGCAATAGTTATATTCATGGTATGCTTTATAGGCTTGGCATGTTTACGAATCCCGGTGCCGTTTTCTGTGGGTATG
>DBRE01000001.1 GCA_002305535.1 Syntrophomonas sp. UBA1376 | reverse complement strand
CTAATTGATATAATTTTATCGGCAAACGATCAGCAATATCCTGCTTGGTAAAGATTCCTGGCGTACCAGTGTTGCCCAGCCATTCCCAAACCGCCTGTCTAAAATTTGGGTCGGTAAACTCGCCGGAAATGTCTGAAGCAATGGTTACATTCGGAACACCAGGATTTATGGGAGTCAATGGCAGTGCCCCCATGGCTGCAGACCCAAGCCCCATCAAGAAAAGACTACATAACACGAGGACAGTGATCCCTTTTTTCATTTCCAAACACTCCTTCTATTCTGTTGTTGCGGCGCTGCGCCCTTTACCAAGCAGCCATTTTATAAATTCCTATAAAAAACCACTAATTACATTAATTATATAAAATTTCAAGCCAATAAGAATAGAGGAAGACAAAAAAAGGGAAAAAAAACAGGGGTGGTTTGGGGTGATTCCCAAACGATCCCCTGTTTGTAGGGGCGACGACACTGTCGCCCCCGCATCATGCTATTCGATTATCTCGAATTGGTATTGGGCTAGTTTTTGCTGGTCTTCTGCGCTCAGTTCGTATTCGCGCTGCAGCAGCGCACGCTCCGGTTTACTGCCACAGAGTTCAGTAGACAGGTAGCGCAGGCCATTGTCATTTACCATGGTAACGATGCGTTTGAAATGAGGATATTTATCAGCTAGTTTGAAAGCAGCTTTTACATTACATCCTGAAGAAGTGCCGCAGAATATACCTTCCTGCCTGGCCATCTGGCGGGCCATTTCCATGGAATCCTCAGAGCTTACCAGGATTATTCCATTCACATACTGCAGATCCAATATATCCGGAATTAGACCGTCGGCAATGCCCTGCACGGTGTGATGTCCGATTTTCCCCTTAGCCAGTATAGGCGAATCCGCCGGTTCAGAGACGAATATTTTAATATCGGGCCGCATACTTTTTAGATATTTTGCTGTACCGGTGACCGTACCACCAGTTCCCTGACACATAATGAAAGCGTCTAAGTCTCCACCGGTCTGCTCCCAAATCTCCGGTCCGGTGTTATTGATATGGGCTTGGAGATTATCTTCCCG
This sequence comes from Syntrophomonas sp. UBA1376, assembly GCA_002305535.1. GTDB lineage: Bacteria > Bacillota > Syntrophomonadia > Syntrophomonadales > Syntrophomonadaceae > DTU018. Next base: position 7,637 of record DBRE01000001.1, on the reverse strand, counting down.
GTAAAACTGGCCAATTTCGAACACTTGTCCCGGGTACTGCTCCTTGATACGGGCAACTTCTTCTAATACCAGATCCACATCAGTCTCGGCACCCGGAGTCAAAACCAGTTCTGCACCATAGGCCTGGATAGTCTTTTTGCGTTCCTCACTCATTCCCTCCGGCATAACTATTTTTACTTGGTAGCCGCAAGCCGCACCTACCATAGCGGTAGAAATGCCTGTATTCCCGGTGGTTCCTTCCAATAGTATCATGCCTGGTTTTAACTCTCCGCGTTCTTCAGCTTGACGAATAATTTCATAAGCCACGCGATCCTTGAGGCTGCCACTGGGGTTAGGGAACTCCAGTTTGACGCAGATGTCGGTCTCAATACCAGCAGAAAGGCGTTTCAGGCTTACCATTGGAGTTCGGCCAATGCATCCCAAAACGCTGTCATGGATAGTTCGGTTGGCATCCCATCTAATCAACACATACCCTCCCTCAATATTTACAAAGTCCAATCCCGGCCAAAACGTAGCTCACAGGTGACCATGGCTGCTTCTTTGGTAGGCATTTCATCAAAAAAGGCTGGTCGGTTGCTGGTCGCCTGGGCCAAATATTCATCCATCAACTGGATGGCCTGTTGCCGATCACCGGGATCACGCAGTGTCAGGCCATGGGCCTGTAGTAGTTCAGCGGCACCATTATTCAAGCTGATCTCGTAATCAGCCAGCTGTTCAAAAAACAAACGCCATTTCTGCAAAGCAGGGCTTTTTTCCCAACCAATGCCAGGACAAACAAAATGACGACAGATCGATTCTCTTAAAGTTTGTGCCAGACGGCATCCTCCGCTACGGTTGTGAAAGTGGCAACGGTAGCTGGCACCATCGGGTCGCTGATTTACAGTAACTGAAGCATCCAAAACGGTTATCCCGTTGATAGCGAAGATTTCCTCCAAAAGATCGGGCTTATTATGATAAAGATAAACCAGATCAGTGGCGTAAAAAACCGGTGAATAAAAGCCGCAGCAGCCTTTATCATCCTGGCGGGGACAGCGCTCGCAGAGATCCACTTCGATATAGCTTCTCAGTCCATTATTATGAAAAACCAAGTTGACCTGTGTTTCCACTTTTAATACTCCCCACAATAATAGTCTTATTATAGGGCTTTTGGACGATTAAAGGAAGCATAGCCGGGTAGGTTGTTTGGCGGGGAAGGACTAATGGTTTATAAATGCAAACATATCGCTGGCGCGATTGCAATTTCGCTACATACCCGTTATTATTGATATAGACTTCCATTATTTGCACAGGTGATACATTGACAAGCAGAAAAGCATTAGGCGTTTTAGGAGGCACTTTTGACCCGATTCATTATGGACATCTGGTGGCCGCACAGTATGCAGCCTATGGATTCCATCTGGATAGGGTTATTTTTATGCCGACAGCTCAGCCACCCCATAAAAATGCCAATGGTGTTCTGGATGCCAGGCATCGTGTGGCCATGGTGGAGCTGGCTATAGCTGACAATACTGCTTTTGAATTGTCTACCTTGGAGGTTGAGCGTTCCGGGGTATCTTATACCATAGATACCATCGAAACTCTGCAGCAGACATATCCCGGGACAGAAATATATTTTATTATGGGAATGGATTCAATTTACATTCTCGACACCTGGAAAGATATCAAGCGTCTGGTCACCATGTGTCGTTTTATAGTGGTGACCCGCCCAGCTTATGAGTTGAACCGCAGTGATCCGGCTTTACAGGGAGTGCCCCCAGAGTTTTGGGATCAGGTGGATATTTTAGAGATCCCGGCTATGGATATTTCTTCTACCGATTTACGCTGTCGAGTGTTGCAGGGGAAACCCATTCGCTATCTACTGCCGCCAGCTGTGGAACAATACATCTATGACAATTCACTTTATTAGGAAATGGGAACAAGGGGACAGTTCCTTTGTTTCTTAGGGAAATATTAATGATGAAATACAGCGATCAGCAACTCATGGACATTATTCAAAAGCGTCTTTCGCCCAACCGCTATCGGCACAGTTTACAGGTAGCGCAAGTAGCCCGTGATCTGGCGGAGCAGTATGGGGTCGACCCAGGAAAAGCTTATGCTACGGGTCTGTTGCATGATTATGCTAAGGGGATGTCTGGTCAGGAACTATTGGATCGGGCAGAGATCTATCAGTTGATGGAGCATCCCGCCGATAGCCTGCTGCCGGATCTGCTGCATGGCCCGGTAGGAGCTTACCTGGTTAAGCAGGAACTGGGTATTGAGGATGAAGAGATGCTGGCGGCCATCGCTCACCATACTTTAGGGGCTGTGGCTATGGGTTCCCTGGAGGAAATTATTTATCTGGCAGACATGATCGAACCTGGCAGGGATTACCCAGGCATGGAGCGGCTCAAATGCTTGACGGAGCGGAGCTTGGAACAAGGTATGCTGTATGGATTGGAGACGACCATACGCTACTGTATTGACCAGCAGCGCATTATTCACCCCCGTTCTATAGAGGTACGCAACTACTACCTGCAAAAATGCCTTGATCTGGACGGATGCTAGAAATGCTTCACGCAAGTTAGGGGACGATCCTTCGACTTGCGGGTATGGAGAAGTAGTTTGCCGAACATGATAAAGATAACGAAGGATAATTTCGTATTGGAGGGTTGTTGTTGAATCAAGAGGAAAAACTGGCACGAACGATCGCAGAGGCTTGCTTGAATGAAAAGGCCTTGAATGTAGTAGTTCTAGATGTCCATGACCTGACGGTCATTGCCGATTATTTTGTTATCGCCAGTGGTCGAAGTGTTATCCAGGTTCGTTCTATTATTGAAAATGTACAAGAAACACTGCGGGAACAGAACATTTACCCTAGTCGTAAAGAAGGATTTCAGCAGGGGGTATGGTCGGTGTTGGACTTCAGCTCAGTGATTCTGCATGTCTTTCGCCAAGAGGAACGTGAGTACTACCAACTGGAGAACTTGTGGGCAGATGCTCCCCGTCTGCTGATAGAAAGTGAAGTCTGACCTTATGTCAGGTGATGGCTTCAACAGGAACAGGCCTAGTTCTACTTCCCAGTCGTTAATTATGTGACCGTTGAAATAACTGCGGAACTTATCGACCAGGGGAAAGGAAATGTAATAAACCGGGTATAATACCCGGTTTAATTTATATAAGGATGAAAGGTTTTTAGGGGGGAGGGGGTGGGCAAAACCATTGCGAACAAGGTCTTTTTTTCACTACGAATAGCGGCCCATCCCCGGGGGGTGTAAAATATATACCAATTCATCACTGGTACCTAGTACATATTTAAGGCTTTACCACAATATTCACCAATTTCCTTGGCACAACTATTATTTTCGCTATATTCTGACCTTTTGTCAACTCTTTAATTTTGGGATTATCCAGAGCTAAAGCTCGCAATTCGTCTTCAGATGCATCTGGCGGAGCCATGATCCGATCCCTGACCTTACCACTAATTTGCAGGACTATTTCAATTTCATCCTGAACCAGGGCGGCAGGATCATAGGTTGGCCAGGACTGCAGGTGAATGCTGTTGGCACCACCCATCATTTCCCAGAGTTCCTCAGTAATGTGTGGACAGAAGGGGCTGAGTAAAATCAGTAGAGTGTCTACGGCCTCTTTCAGAACACATAGATCCTGTTCTTGTTGATCACCATAGGTATTTATGGCATTAGTCAGCTCCATGATGGCACTGATGGCGGTATTAAAATTGAAACGTTCCTCAATATCCGAGGAGACTTTTTTGATGGTAGCGTGAGTCTTAAAGCGCAGAGCTTTTGCAGCCGGATCCAGTTCCTTATATTCGGTGGGACGGCTTACATCCTGCAGAGTCTCGATACTGCCAGTCACCAGACGCCATACCCGGTGCAAAAAGCGGTAAGCACCTTCCACACCCTGATCGCTCCATTCCAGATCTCTGTCCGGTGGCGAGGCAAACAGGATGAACAAGCGGGCCGTGTCAGCTCCATAAGTTTGAATGATCTCCTCCGGACTGACTACATTGCCTTTGGACTTGGACATCTTGGAACCGTCTTTTAAGACCATGCCCTGGGTGAGCAGATTGGTAAAGGGTTCCTGTACCTTCAACATCTTGATATCATATAAGAATTTGGTGAGGAAGCGGGCATACATCAGGTGAAGGATGGCATGCTCAACTCCGCCTATATACTGGTCAACTGCCATCCAATAATCAGCGGCTTCCCGGGTAAAGGGGAGCTCCGTTTCCTGCGGGCTGCAGAAGCGATCAAAATACCAGGATGAACAGACAAAGGTATCCATAGTATCAGTTTCCCGACGGGCTTCACCACCACAGACCGGACAGGTGGTCTGGTAGAATTCCTGAACGTAGTTGAGCGGTGACTCGCCGGAAGGACGAAACTCCACTTCCAGGGGCAGCAGAACCGGTAGATCTTTAATGGGTATCGGCACCGTACCGCACTGGGGGCAATAGACGATGGGAATAGGTGCTCCCCAGTAGCGTTGCCGGGATATGAGCCAATCGCGCAGGCGGAAGTTTATGGTTCCTTCGCCTATACCCTTCTCTTCCATATAAGCAATCACTCTGGCCTGACCCTCTGTCACGGAACAACCGTCAAAATCTCCGGAATTCACCATCAGGCCATCACCTGCATAAGCTTCCACCAGCTGACTGCCATCTAAAGGAGTATCCTCAGATTTGATAACTACTCGGATAGGTATATCATATTTTCGGGCAAAATCAAAGTCGCGCTGGTCATGGGCTGGAACCGCCATAATAGCACCGGTGCCATAATCCATCAGAACGTAATTGGCTATCCAGATGGGAATGCGCTCATCATTCATAGGATTGATCGCATAAGCTCCAGTGAAAACCCCTTCTTTCACTGCTTCGGTGGAGGTGCGGGCCATTTCATTCAAGTGCTTCATACGGTTGATGAACTCTGTGACCGGTTCTTCTTCCGGACGGCCAGCCACCAGTTTGGCCACCAGGGGATGTTCGGGAGCCAAGACCATATAAGTGATTCCGAAAACAGTGTCAGGGCGAGTGGTGAATACGGTAATTCTCTCGTCCAGGCCTTCGATAGCCAATGAGAATTGACATCCTTCACTACGTCCGATCCAGTTTCTCTGCATGGTTTTGACCTTGTCCGGCCAGCCTGGCAACATTTCCAGATCATCCAAAAGTCGCTGGGCATAATCAGTTATTTTGAAAAACCACTGTTCCAATTGCTTTTTATCTACCGATGCTTCACAGCGTTCACAGGCACCGTCTACCACCTGCTCATTGGCCAGAACCGTCTGGCAGGAGGGACACCAGTTTACTGCCGCACTCTTTTTGTAAGCCAAGCCGTGTTCATATAGTTTCAGAAACATCCATTGGGTAAATTTATAGTAATCAGGGTCGCAGGTAGCCACTTCCCGATTCCAGTCATAACTGGTCCCCAGGGTTTTCAGCTGGGCTTTCATATTATTTATGTTGGCCGTGGTCCACTTTGCTGGGTGGGAGCCGTGTTTGATAGCAGCGTTTTCCGCAGGCAAGCCAAAGGCATCCCATCCCATGGGATGGAGTACATTATATCCGTTCATTGTTTTGAATCTGGCCACCACGTCACCAATGGCATAATTGCGAACATGCCCCATATGCAAATTCCCCGACGGATAGGGAAACATCTCCAGAGCGTAATATTTGGGGCGGGTTGTATCTTCGGTTACTTCGTAGAAATGGTTTTCTTCCCAGTAAGCCTGCCATTTGGCTTCGATTGCCTCGAAGTCATACTTGCGCTCCATAAACGTCCTCCTCGTTACTATTATTAGCATAGAAATAACAAAAACCCTCATCCCGGTCAGGGACGAGAGTTATATTCCCGCGGTACCACCCTTATTGACAAATAAATAATGGTGGAGCTAGAGGGATTCGAACCCTCGACCTCTTGAATGCCATTCAAGCGCGCTCCCAGCTGCGCCATAGCCCCACATTTGTCCACTTTATGCAGTGATAACGGTCTTATCCGTTACAGGCTTGTCACCTGTAAAGCTTCCCGGCGAGTTCGACATCCGCTACCGCCTCACACCAGCCGGCGGCTCTCTGTCAGGCACCCGTCTACTACTCCGGTTCGTTGCCTATCAATATAAAGTTGACATAGTGAATTATAGGATAGAAATCACCATAAGTCAACACAGTACTGGCCGAAAAATCATCGATATTAAATGAAATAAATAATCCATTCCGGATCTACGATTGAAGAAAATAATCATTAAAGTCCTAAATTATTTTATGGTTGCAAAAATTCCGGAAATGTTCTACGGTGGAAACAGGTAAAATTATCCATAAAACACAACCTGACCGACAAAGGCAAACTCGTCGAAAGGCAAGGACGCAAAGCCATGGGTCTAACGCTCCACAGAGCTATGATCGCCAGGTTTCCGAAGCAGGGTTTTGTAATTTAAACCCTCTTGTCGGTCCCTCGATAGGAGGGATTTTGATGTGTAACAAGGGTTTAAAAGCGGTAATATTTATGATAACGGCGGCTATGATCACAATAGCCTCCTTCCCCCACACCTCTTCGGCAGCCTCTGTTGACAACTCTACCGTGACTAGAAACATTCAGATCTCTGTCCAAGTAACCAATTCGGGCCGGCAACCTGCTACCGGGGTGGAGGTGCAACTCCCGCTCATTAGTGCTGACTCCACCTACCAACAGACCTCACGGGAGATCTTTAACCAAAAGGTGGAGAAGATCGAGACTGGTGAAACGGGTAGCCGTACCGCCCATGTCGTTATCGACTCCATTTCCCCCGGACAGAGTGAAACCATAATAGTAGACTATTTGCTAAGGATCAAGCCAGGAGGGGGATTAACATCCACCGGTGCACTCAATGAACTCCAGTGTTATCTAAAACCTTCCAGCAAAATCGAAAGCAGTCATCCAGAAATAGTAGCCCTGGCCGAGAAGTTAACTGGCGATATTGACGATGAAATAGCTAAAATCAACCAGATCGGCAAATTCATCGATGCCCACATGAATTACCAGCTGAATTCTGTTCATAAAAACCGGGGTGCTCTTAGTGCATTGCGCCACGGAGAAGGCGTCTGTGAGGACTATGCCGCTCTATTTGTTGCCCTGTCACGGGCATCAGGGATGCCGGCGCGACAGGTCAATGGCTTTTGTGATTCCCAACTCACCGGTGCCAGCTGGCGGACGGGCAGTTCCGAAGTTTCTCTGCAGGGATATCGGCATGCCTGGGCCGAAGTTTACATTCAGGATGTGGGCTGGGTAGCAGTTGACCCCACCTTCAAGATTTATCCCAAGAAAGGACAAGCCTCACTGGCAGAGCTGTCCGTCTCTCACATCGCTCAGAACTATAGCGATCAGCCTGTCAAGGTCAGCTACCAAGGCGAAAAGTTGTCGGTAGGTTGGGGAAATCTCCTGGTCAATAAACAATAGCAAACCAGCAGAAAATATCCTCAAGTAGGCTGACAGCCTGCTTTTTTTATGTGTTATTTTAGGGGGGTATAACCGTTCTCGGGTTGCCCCGGAGAAATAATTTCTATTGGAGTGGGCTTTGCTCCATTCGGATGTAGAATTATCAGATATAGCTAGGCAACAAAAAGGCCAGTACCAATTACGTGCTATGTTTGTGATTTGACGATC
>DBRE01000068.1:20459-26590 GCA_002305535.1 Syntrophomonas sp. UBA1376 | reverse complement strand
TATGGCAGCCAATTTGTAAAAACTCTATTAGATATATCCTATCAGGGTGATTCATTTTCCTTGGCGGGGATGATCTCTCCACCAGAAACCACGCGCAATAACCGACGTAGCCAGCTTTTGTTTGTTAATAACCGTCCCGTCCGCAGCAGCCTGCTGTACCGGGCTATCGACATGGCTTACCAGGGATTGCTACTTTCCCGCGAATACCCGATAGTGATCTTGAATTTATCAGTACCACGAGAAATGGTGGATGTGAATGTCCATCCCCAGAAGTGGGAAGTGCGCTTTGCCGATGAAAAGCAGGTCTTTTCATCACTACGACAACTGATCGTTGACCGCCTGTCCACCCATGACAGGTCGGCTTTGGCAGGGGTGCATCCGTCCCACTATCCACCCATTGTACGCTTATCTGCCTATGAGAAAGTTGATTATGAGACTGGAGAATTATTACTCCATGAAACCCTAACACCATCATCAGTTTATACTGAACCTGTCCCCGCGGATCAAACGGTCAGCAGCCCGGAAGCTCCAATCCCCATAAAGGTGATGGGACAACTCTTACAATCCTATATACTGGTGGAAACAGAAGAAGGATTATGGATAATTGATCAGCACGCTGCTCAGGAGAGAATACTGTTTAATCGGATCCGTGATCAATATCTCCAATCTGATCCAGGCAGTGAACTGCTCTTCCCTATATCAGTCGATATTTCTGTCCTCCAGGCTGACCTATTGGAAAGAGAGAAACAGCGATTAGAACAGNNCCAGATCAAAGGCCGGGAGATCGATGTCCTGACAGATTTGATCGACCTTCTGGAAACCGGCGATTACCAAGATTTTCGTGAGGAAGCCATGATAAGTATGGCCTGTCATCAAGCCATAAAAGCTGGTGATTATATGTCTTCTTTGGAAATGCAGGCCTTGGTAACGGATTTGCTCAACCAGGATCAATATCAGCATTGTCCTCACGGTAGGCCCACCTTGATGAAAATTGGGCAGAATGATCTCGAAAGAATCTTTAAGCGAGCTTAAGCAAAGGCGGGGATTGACCGATTTGAAATTAATAGTTACCAGCCCACTGTCAGCCGAATCGTGCTCGACAGAGTTAGAAGAGTTCTTGGCGGATATAGGACTGCCGTATGTGCCACGTTCCGGAAAAAGCCTGCCTCGACTTATGCAGGAATACCATGCTGATGGAGTGGTGGTCTGGAAGGACAACGGACCGGTCTTGCATTTTGGTGGTGAGCAATTCTTTTTTCACCCCAGTATGGCTAAGATACGCATTGGTGCCTATCGCAAGAGTAACCAGGATGACCCCATGATAAAAGCTTGTGGTTTGCAGAAAGGGGATTCTTTCCTTGATTGCACTCTGGGATTGGGTGCTGATGCAGTGGTGGCGTCCTTTTTTACTAATGACAAGGTAGTGGGTCTAGAATCGTCTCCAGTAGTGGCCGCTATTATTAAATGGGGAATGCGCTGTTTTACCAGTGATATTTCTTGGCTCACGGAACCCATCCAGCGCATTGAGGTGATTAATGCTGACCATAACCAATTCCTGGCTCAACAGGCTAGCAACTCATTTGATGTGGTTTATTTTGATCCCATGTTTCGTCAACCACTGATGAGCAGCCAACCGCTTTCACCCCTGCGTAATTTGGCCGATCCTCGTCCGTTATCATTGGACACAATTGAGGAGGCCTGTCGAGTAGCTCGTACCCGGGTAGTTGTTAAAGAAAGAAGTGATGGGGAAGAATTTAGACGACTGGGTATTGAAACGATACTTTCCACCGCTGGCCACAAGCTGGCTTATGGAGTTATAAACATAAGTTGAGCACCTAAACATAAATGAGGTGATGCCTGTGCTAAAGCTGGCAGCTCTAGTGGGGCCCACGGCAGTGGGGAAAACAGGGTTAGCCATCCAGATAGCTAAACGTTTAAATGGTGAGATAATCTCCTGTGACTCCATGCAGGTCTACCGAGGTATGGATATTGGTACAGCCAAAGCCAATTGGCAGGAACGATCTGCCGTTCCTCATCATCTCCTGGATATTACCGAGGTGGATCATGATTTTACGGTGGCTGAATACCAATCACAAGCCCAGGAATTGATCGCTGTAATCAACCAACGGGGAAAAATTCCTTTGCTAGTGGGCGGCACCGGTCTTTATTATCAGAGCGTAGTTGACAATTATAGCTTTTTCCCTATGGACACTCGTGCGGAAGTTCGACAGCGTCTTCAACAGGAAGCCAGCCAAAAGGGGTTAACTGACTTATACCTACGCTTGGAAAAGATCGATCGCGATTATGCCCAGCGGATTAGTCCCCAGGATGAAAAACGCATCGTTCGTGCCCTCGAGGTATATGAATTGACTGGTAAACCCTTCTCCCAGCAGCAGAAGCGCCAACCCGATACTTACAATCTCGCCGCGGTAGGACTTTACTTAACGAGAGAAACTCTTTATCAGCGCATCAATGATCGAGTAGATACCATGTTAAAAGCTGGTTTGATCGAGGAAGTAGAAGGATTTCACCGGCGGGGTTACGGTCTGCATAACAATGCCATGCAGGCTTTGGGCTACAAGCAGGTATTGTACTACCTGGAGGGTTTATTCACTTATTCGGAAATGGTCAATGCAATTAAGAAGGAAACCCGAAACTATGCAAAGCGTCAGTATACTTGGTTTAAACGCGACCAAAGGATCGTCTGGTTCGACGTTGCGCAGTACTCAGAGCAGGATTTGGCTGAAAAAATATCTAGCCATATGGAAGGACTATTATCGCAGATGTAGAATTTGTAATATGAACAAAGCAATGGAAATGGGGGCAAAGCCTTAATGAGTAAGGGTCATATCAATCTTCAGGATGCATTCTTGAACCAAGTTAGGAAAGACAAAGTACCGGTAACCATTTACCTGGTCAACGGATTTCAAATAAAGGGGTTAGTGAAGGGATTTGACAACTTTACAGTGGTGGTAGAATTGGAACAAAAGCAACAACTGGTTTATAAGCATGCTATTTCCACAGTGGCACCGCTCAGACCTATTGCTGGTCTAAATCTGGACTCCAAGACTGAGGACGATTAGAACCCGGGCAACCGGGTTTTATTCTTTTTATATGTGATTTATCCGCTTGCCTCGGAGCGGATTTTTATTTGCTTATACTTATCGAGTATCACCACTTCTGTCTATTTGGCATATATTAACCTAGACTTTAAGCAAGTGGTGATCAAATTGGAAATATCTATGCGTTATAATGTCAATAACCCACAGGATAGTGAAGCGGCATCCAATACATTTCCTAAGACCGATGCCTTTAAGGAACTTGAGAATTTAATCGGCTTAAAGGATGTTAAGAGAATTCTGGCAGAGGTGACCGCCTTTTCTCTTATTCAATCCCGTCGCAGCCAAATGCAACTCAAAGCCTGCCCCAATGCATTGCATATGGTATTCAAAGGCAATCCTGGCACTGGCAAAACCACCGTTGCCCGCATCCTGGGGCGGATTTTTCGTGATATCGGAGTGCTCAGCAAAGGTCAACTGTTGGAAGTAGAACGAGCAGATCTGGTTGGGGAGTATATTGGACATACTGCGCAAAAAACCCGGGAATTGTTGAAAAAATCTCTGGGAGGGATTATGTTTATTGACGAGGCCTATACTCTATCTCAGGGTGGGGAAAAGGACTTCGGACAGGAGGCTGTGGCAACATTAGTTAAAGCCATGGAAGATAACCGCGATAATTTTGTGGTTATCTTGGCAGGTTATTCTTACGAAATGGAACGTTTTTTACGCTCCAATCCTGGTTTGCGATCTCGGTTTCCGATTCACATTGATTTCGCAGATTATAATGCGGATGAACTGTTGTCTATTGCCATACAAATGTACCAAGAGCGTGATTATGAATTAACTAATGGCTGCCGTTGGAAGCTTAAAAACCATTTACAGGAATTTGTTCGTCAGCGCCATCCTCACAGCGGCAATGCCCGCTATGTGCGGAATCTGGTTGAAAAGTCTATTCGCTTGCAGGCTCTGCGTATAGTTGATCGGGAACCTCTGCGGCGCAAGGAACTTATGACTATTGAAGAATTTGATCTACCCGATCCAGAAAACATAAATCGTTGATACAGGGAAGGTGGAACCACTAATGCAAACTTCCAAATTGATAAGAGATGTAGAACAGGATCTACGGGATACTTTTGATCAGCTCGAAGATACTGCCTATACTAACCAGACTAGGATATTGCGAGCATTTCAGCATCATAGAGTTCGCGAGTCACACTTTCAATCATCTTCTGGTTACGGCTATGGAGATGTGGGACGAGATACTCTGGAAGACATTTATGCTGATGTTTTTTCGACGCCCAGTGCCCTGGTGCGTTCGCAAATTGTGTCGGGAACCCATGCTATATCAGCTTGTTTGTTTGCCTTGCTCAGGCCAGCCGACCAGTTGATATCTCTAGCAGGGCCTCCTTATGATACTCTTAAGAGAGTGATCGGTTATGAAAAACATCTACCCCACAGTCTGGTGGATCGTGGTATCAACTATCAGGAGATACCGCTCACTTCCGAGTTGAAAGCTGATTTGGCCGCACTGCCTGATTACATAACTGAGCAGACCCGTATGGTATTGATCCAAAGGTCGCGTGGATACAGTCTCCGTCCAGCAGTGGACTTGGATACCATCAAGCAAATGGTAGATATGGTTCGTGCCCGTAATCCCCACACCATAATTATGGTGGATAATTGTTATGGCGAATTTGTTAATACCTCAGAGCCCACCGATTATGGGGTTGATTTGATGGCGGGTTCACTTATTAAAAATCCGGGTGGCGGATTGGCAGTATCAGGAGGATATATAGTTGGCCGGACTGATTTGGTGGATCAGATCGCCGATTATCTAACTGCTCCTGGGTTAGGGAAGGAGTTGGGGGCTAGCCTGGGACAGAACCGCCTTCTATATCAGGGTCTGTTTCTGGCTCCGCATATTGTTTTGCAGGCTCTTAAGGGTGCTGTACTGGCAGCAGCTGTTTTCGAACGAGTGGGGTTGACCGTGAGCCCGCGCTGGCATGAAAAACGATCGGATATTGTCCAGGCTATTATTCTCAATAATCCCCAGCAGATCAAAAGATTCTGCCAGATCGTTCAGGAATCATCACCGATAGACAGTGATGTGCGGCTTGAATTTGCAGATATGCCTGGTTATGCGGATCAGATCATTATGGCAGCAGGAACTTTTGTTCAGGGATCGTCCATCGAACTGTCCTGTGATGCCCCCTTGAGAACTCCTTATACTGCTTTTATGCAGGGGGGGCTTACTTATGAACATACCCGCTATGTGATAGGGCGTTTGCTGGAGGAGTTAATAATTCAAAAAGGAGAACGGTGATGAGTAATATAGTATTGATATTGGTCATCGTGGCCATGTTGATCGGTGCGGCGGGAACCATTTTGCCGGTTCTGCCTGGGATACCCTTCATTTTTATAGCGGCCTTATTTTACGGTTGGTATGAAGGTTTCACAGCGATTACTTCGGGATACTTGATAATCTTAGGAATAATAACCGCCTTGTCCATGTTGTTTAGCTACTTATCAACAGTTTGGGGAACTCGTCACTTTGGCGCCAGTAAATGGGGCAGTGTAGGAGCTATTTTGGGTTTGTTCTTTGGTTTGATCCTGTTACCTCCCCTGGGAATAATAATTGGGCCTCTGCTGGGGGCTTTTATTGGCGAATACTTTACTCAGAAGAACTCCGACCAGGCCATCAGGGCCTCGGCGGGAGCCTTGATAGGCCTGTTTTCAGGAATTGTTGTGAATTTGCTTATTGCTGTGGGTATGATCATTTCATTTATCATCAAAGTGTTCTAATTGCGGGACTAGCTATTATGTGTTAATCTAAGGCAATTAAAAACAGCCAAGTATATATGGAGGGATAATTGTGGATAAAGCATCCATTTTGCGCGTAGCGGCTGAGCAAGAGATAGAATTTATTAGATTGCAGTTTACTGACATCCTGGGAGTAATGAAGAGTATATCTATTACTGTCGATCAACTGGAAAAGGCACTGGATGGTGAATTGATGTTTGACGGATCTTCTATTGAAGGTTTCGTACGCATTGAAGAGTCCGATATGTATCT
>DBRE01000068.1:16293-20414 GCA_002305535.1 Syntrophomonas sp. UBA1376 | reverse complement strand
CTGCAAAGGGTACTGCAGGAGGCTAAGGACATGGGCTATACCATGTATGTGGGACCCGAGCCTGAGTTTTTCCTGTTTCAATTGGATGAAAATGGTGTGCCTACCTTGGAAACTAATGATAAAGCCGGCTATTTTGATTTGCCACCGGTTGACAAAGGTGAAGAAGCCCGTCGAGATATGGTAAAGACTCTGCAAAGCATGGGTTTTGAGATCGAGGCTTCTCACCATGAAGGGGCTCCCGGTCAGCATGAAATAGATTTCAAATATCAGGAAGCACTGCATACTGCCGACAGCATAGTTACTTTCCGAATTGTTGTGCGTACAGTTGCCCAGCAACATGGACTCCACGCTACTTTTATGCCCAAGCCTATTTATGGTATTGCTGGTTCGGGCATGCATCTGCATGTTTCTCTGTTTAAGGGTGAAGAGAATGTTTTCTATGATGCCACTGCGCAGGATGGAATTAGTAAGTTATGCCGCAGTTTCATGGCCGGAGTGTTGAAGCACGCCCCAGCTATTTCAGCTATTACCAACCCCACGGTAAATTCATATAAACGGTTAGTGCCTGGTTATGAAGCTCCCACATATATTGCCTGGTCTTATCGCAATCGCAGTCCCTTAATACGTATACCTTCTCGGCGGGGGATTGGCACTCGCATTGAGTTACGCAGTCCGGATCCTACCTGTAATCCTTATTTAGGCCTAGCAGTAGTGTTGAAAGCAGGGCTGGATGGCATTCGCTCCCATTTGGAACCTCCGGCAGCTGTGGAACAGAATATATATGAAATGGATCTGGCTACTCGCAAGATGAACAATATCAACTCATTGCCCGAGAATCTTTATGAAGCTATTAACGAATTAAGACAAGATACTCTAATTCAGGAAGCACTGGGAGAACACATTTTTTCCCGCTTTGTATTGGCCAAGATCAAAGAATGGGAAAATTATAGCTCCCGGGTCTATGACTGGGAGATCGATGAATACCTGGAAAAATTCTAAATGCATTCAAAAAGGAGGCAGTTATGCCTCCTTTCTTCATTATTACATTCACATTACATCTTACGGATGAGACCGGTCACTTTTCCTAGTATTTGGGCATCATTGACACGGAAGGATTGCATGGAACTGTTTTCCGGGCGAAGTTCAATATGATCACTGTGGAAATAGATGCGTTTGACGGTGGCTTCGTCTTCCATCATGGCTACTACAATTTCCCCATTAGAGGCTTGGTTTTGCTGACGAACGATCAGATAGTCACCATCCAAAATACCTGCTTCGATCATACTGTCACCTTTTACTTCCAATAAAAAATGAGTTCCATTGCCAACCAATTCGGTTGGTACGGACAAGTAGTTCTCAATATTCTGCTCTGCCAGAATAGGTGTTCCCGCTGCTACCCGTCCAACCAAGGGGAGTGACAGGCCCTCACTATGCTGAGCAGTATCATCATTATCCACGGGTATAATAGCTCTGGGTTTGGTAGGATCCTTTCGGATCAAACCCAATTCTTCCAACTGAACTAAGTATGAGTGTACGGTTGAACTGGACTTCAATCCCACTGCTTCGCCAATTTCCCGCACTGTCGGGGGATAGCCGTTAGTCTTGATACGCTGTCGGATATAATCCAATATTTGCTGCTGGCGGTCACTTAGCTGCATATCAACCAACCTTCCTTAAATATCATGCCTTGCCAACATTATAGCACCAGATGCTTTTTAACACAAACACTTGTTTGCTTAACGCCAGAAAGCATCTGGCCCAACGTTTTCAATAGCCGATAAAAAACGGCGGCGGGCTCCGGGAAATCTGGCCTCGAAAGCCTGCATAAAATCGGCTATTTCAGTTCGTTTGGTATTGCCATCCGCCGGGCATAGATTTTGCACCACTGGGAACTGCAGGGAGTCGGCCAACAGCTGTATATCTCTTTCTTCAACATAGATCAGGGGACGAATTACGGTTAGTTCTATGCGATCCAGCCAGGTTTTNNACTACATCATCAAGGTGATGTCCCAGCGCCACTTTATTACACCCCAGTTTCTTGCTCAATTGATTCAGGGCTCCTCGGCGCAGGTTAGCACATAGTGAGCAGGGGTGCCGATCTTCTTTTATATGAAAAACTACCTCGCCGATATTGGTGGGGTTTATCACCATTTCCAGGCCTAAATCAGTACAGAATTCTTGTATGGGTTCGGTAGGGTTATTCCAACCTAAATCTATATAAATAGGAACTAGTTCGAACATTAAGGGAGTGTGCTGCTGGAGAAGTCTTAAAAAGTAGAGCAGGGTAAGACTGTCTTTACCGCCTGACATACCAACGGCTACACGATCTCCGTTTTCAATTAGATGGTAGCGAAGATTGGCATCGCGTATCTGTCTGAATATCAGTTTGGTGCGTCGGTTACTCATTATTACCACCTTGTTTTTCTACTTATAGTATGGCTAAATTAAGCAAAAACACCCCTTCAAGACTGAGGGGGTGTTGGCATTACTGGTCAAACCTTAGCCAACTCAGGCAAAGATTGATAATAATCATAAACCAACTCAACAGGGTGAACTACCTGGCAGTTCCACTTGTGTCGATTCACTCCATACTGGAGTTGCATCATACAGCTAGGGCAGCAAGTTGCTAAATAAGCAGCACCTGTTTCCATAGCATTGTCCATTTTATGATCAAGAATCTTCATGGACAGATCGTAGTGGGTAACGCTGAAGGTACCTGATCCTCCACAGCAACGATTGGCCTCGGCCATCTCAACTAATTCTACACCCGGAATCCGTTTTAACAGTTCTCGTGGCTGTGTCTTGATCCCCTGGGCATTAGCCAAATGACAGGGATCATGGTAAGTGACTCGGCACCGCTCGGCCTGAGGATTTTCGGGTAGGTGGATGTCCAATACTTCCACCAGGAATTTAGTGAGATCGATTACTTTGTCAGCAAAAGCAAAGGCCTGATCTTCGATTTTGAGACCTCCTAAAACGAATTCGATATTGTGGTAAGACAGTGCTGACGAACAGGAACCACAGTCAGTAATAATATAATCAAAGTCGTACTCATTAAATATTTTTACATTGTGAGCCAATAATTTACGAGCGGTGTCCATTTTGCCGTTAGCTAAATGGGGCAAACCGCAACAGCGCGTTTCTCGTGGAACGATCACTTCACAACCGTTACGGGTCAAAACCTCTACGGTAGCCTTAGCCACTTGTGGGTGTAGCAGGTCAGTACCACAGCCAAGAAAATAGCCTATCCGGTAGAGTTGGTCGCCCTGGGCAGGATTGACTTCCTTGATCCTACCACGACCTGACCTTAACGGTATGGAAGATAGTATGCCTTCTGCTTTGGGCAGATCGCCCGGGAGGATCTTCATCAGGCCGAGATTACGGGCCAGATTCTGAAGTCCGGTCTTCTGAGCACCCCATAAAAACTTGGTGGAGGTTTTAAGCAAAGCTGGATTAGTCCATAGGGTATCGAAGATCAATTCTTTACCTACCGTTGGATTGTGGTCGTATATATATGAGCGGGCGGCGGCGTTCAGTTGATGTATATCTATACCTGAAGGACAGTTTACACTACAGGTCTCGCACATCAGGCAGTTAGCTAAATGATCATAAACGTCCTGATCAGGTTCAACTTTTCCATCGCGCAGCATCTGCACCATAAAAACATGTCCACGGGGAGCGGCAGTTTCATTGCCGATTTCAGCAAAGACCGGACATACACTACGGCATTTTCCACAGCGGACACACTTCATTATCTGCTCTTGCACGGGAGGCAGCTTCTTAAAATCCATGATGTTATCTCCTTTCCCCGACTAGAACAGCTTTTCGGGATTCATGATACCCCGAGGATCAAATACTTGTTTAATGCCCTTCATATACTGGACTGCTAATCCGTGCTCTTTTTCGGCGTAGGGGCGACGAACAACACCAACACCATGTTCGCCGGTAGTAGAGCCCTCCATCTCAATGGCCAGTAGGTGAATATCATCCACTAACTTCAAAACTCTCTCCACTTCTTCCGGATCCTCTGGATTGATCACCGGTGCAGTATGAACGTTACCATCACCAATGTGACCGTAATTAACCACTTGTACTCCATGTTTTTCTCCCAGAGACCGTAT
>DBRE01000068.1:0-16201 GCA_002305535.1 Syntrophomonas sp. UBA1376 | reverse complement strand
CGTCGTCCAGCGACTTCCTGAATTAGTTTACCATCGTATTCGACTCCCGGAGGATTCCCATCTATTTCAAAGAGCAAAATGGCTTCAGCATCGGGAAGATTTATCTCTGGTTTGAACTGGTTAACAGCCTTGATAGCCGAACTATCCAAAATCTCTATTCCAGAGGGAAGAACTCCTTCGCGATAGACCTCCAGAACGGTAGCCGGAGCATCGTCGAGATTATCAAATACTGCCATGGCAATGCCGCGTGCTTTGGGTTTAGGCCAGCAGCGCAATCGAATACGAGTAATTATGCCTAGAACTCCTTCAGAACCTACCAATAGTTTGGTCAGATTCAATCCGGATACATTTTTGATAGCTTTTGACTTCATGCCTCCGGTAATAATAACGTCGCCATTGGGAAGCACTACCTCCAGACCAAGGATATACTGCTCTGTGCAGCCATATTTCACTGCTCTTAAACCACTGGCATTGTTGGCTACCATGCCACCCACAGTACACATTTGACTGCTGCCTGGATCAGGCGGAAAAAACAAATTGAACTTGGCTAGCTGTTCATTAAGGCGAGCATGAACAATGCCGGGACGTACTATTACCTGCATATTGGCTGCGTCTATTTCTACAATTTCATCCCAGGAGGATAAATCCAGTACGATCCCGCCGCTAATGGCAATACAGCCACCGGTTTCTCCAGTGCCTGCCCCTCGGGGTATAACATTTATCCTGTTTTCATAAGCGTAACGCATCACTTTTTGCACATCTTCGGTTGACTTGGGTAAAACCACGGCCACCGGGTCTTTAGGCTCTAGCTTGGTTAGAAATGAACTATCATAAGAGTAATACATCAGATCCAATTCCTTGGTCAAAACCTTATCTTTACCAAGTAGGTCGATCAGATCCTTTTTTATTTGAACATTGTCCACAATTAGACCTCCTCAAGAGAGTAAAAACGGCGGAATATCAATAAATTCTACGTTATTATAACATAAAGCCCGCAACCGGGATTATAAAAATACTCGGCATACGGTATAATTTAACCATTGTAGATTTTGGAAGTTAGGACATTTCAAGAATCGGGTGACACATTAATGAAAGTTGAACTGGCCTATGGCCAAACCAACCGTACCTTGGTTATACCGGATAGACATCTCCAGTCAATAGTTTATGCTGCAAAATCACCTCAATCAGACCAAGATACTGATCTAATCCAACAAGCTTTAAGCAGGCCCAAGAATAGTCCGACTCTCACAGAGCTAGTTCGCCAAAAAGCTGCTCGTAATGCAGTAATTGTGGTAAACGATATTACTCGCCCAACTCCCTATCAGGAAATATTACCACCCATGCTGAGGGAATTGACTGCAGCGGGTCTGAGTGAAGAACAGATAACTCTATTGATAGCTACCGGTATCCATCGATCCCAGACTGAGGAGGAGCATAACTGGGTTTTTGGGGAAGAAATATGCAGTAAGTATCCTATCATAAATCATAACTGTGATCAGGATCTGGCTTCGGTGGGTGTTTTGTCTACGGGAAGGGAACTGTATATAAATAAATATGCAGCTCAAACGGATTTGCTTATCACCACCGGTTTAGTGGGTTTGCACTATTTTGCCGGATACTCGGGGGGAAGGAAATCAATCCTGCCCGGTATTGCCTCCCGCTCCTTGATCGAAGCTAATCACAAAATGATGCATGACCCTCGGGCTTGTTTGGGAAATTATAAAGATAATCCGGTCAGCGATTTAATGCTGGAGGCGGCTCAGGTAGCGGGAGTGGATTTTATATTGAATGTTGTAACCGGATCTCATCATGAAATCGTCTATGCCAGTGCCGGTCACATCTATGATGCCTGGATAGATGCAGTTAAATTCGCGGAAGAGATAAGCGTTGTTCCTATATCTAAGCAGGCAGATATTGTTGTAGTTAGTTGTGGCGGATACCCTAAGGATTTGAATATGTATCAGGCCCAAAAAGCCTTAGATTCAGCGGCTCTGGCAGTGAAGAAGGGAGGAGCCATAATACTCCTGGCGGAATGTTCGGAAGGACTGGGCGAAGATACCTTTGCAGAGTGGATGCTGGCGGCCACCTGTGTTGAAGACGTGGAAAAGCGTTTCTTTGAACACTTTGAACTGGGTGGCCATAAAGCCTATGCCATCTGCCGAACCCTTCAGCAAGCCGATATATATCTATACAGCAGTATGACAGATAGTACTGTCCAACATATGTTTATAAAGCCAGTGCATGATGTTCAAGACCTTTTAAGTCAACTGCTTATCCAATATGGGCCTCAGGCTTCTATTTTGGTAATGCCAGAAGCACCAAGGATCGCAGTCAAATCGAACTGCGGGGAATAAAAGGCCTTTCCCTTCAATAAAATAGCAGGAGAAACTTCAGGGAGCACCAGAACTATGTATAACCCGATAATGAATATAATTTCAGAAGAAAGACTCCGCTGGCAGGAACCACTCAGTCTGCATACCTCCTTTAAAGTAGGCGGGCCGGCTGATGTTATGGTTTTTCCCCAGTCCATTGCTGAAATTCAGCAATTGGTCAGGGTTTGCCGACAGGAGAGAATCCCATTTATAGTGCTGGGACTGGGCAGTAACGTGTTATTTCCGGATCGGGGCTTTCGCGGTGTGGTCATTAAGCTGGGCCAGGCATTAAAAGGTTGGCATATTTCCGGCAATGAAATAAATGCTGAAGCAGGTATCCGTCTGGCTTATTTGAGTAAAAAAGCGGCGGCCAATTCCTTATCTGGTTTGGAATTTGCAGAAGGTATTCCCGGCAGTGTCGGTGGGGCAGTGATTATGAATGCCGGTGCCTATAACGGAGAAATGAGTCAGATTCTCTCTTCGGTATCGGCTTTGGATCGCCAAGGGGATCTGCACACTTTTCAACTGGAGGAAATGGCTTTTAGTTATCGTTCCAGCATCTTTCAAAGTGGTGAATGGATCGTGGTATCTGCACTTATGAAGCTTTCTTCGGGAAAGCGCGATGAGATAGAGGCTCGGATGCGGGAGTTTGCCCGTCTCCGCCGGGAAAAACAACCTCTGGATATGCCCAGTGCGGGCAGTACTTTCAAAAGGCCCAGCGGAGTTTATGTGGGACCACTTTTAGAGAAAATGGGATTGAAGGGTTTTAAGATCGGCGATGCGCAGGTTTCTACCAAGCATGCCGGATTTATAGTAAACTGCGGACAGGCTACTGCCCAAGATATCCTTGACCTTATCAAGCATATCCAACAACGAGCCTTAGCAGAGCATAATATCAGGCTGGAACCTGAAGTGCGCATCATCAGTGAAACCATAGATAACTACTGATAAATTTGATTTGCATAAACAGTCCTTTTTACGAGTGAGCCGAGTGATTTCATATTTGTCATCCTGAGGGAGCAACGACCGAAGGATCTTTCCCTCTACTACCTGTAACGATTATTGGCTGCGCGTCATAATGACACTCTATGTCTCAACTACCTATATCAAGATGGAGTTGCTATGAAAATTACTCTGATTGGCTTAAATGCCAGCTATACCCACACATCTCTGGGATGTGCCTACTTAAAAAGCTACTGTCAGGATCCTCGCTGGTTCATAGATATTATGGAATTTACCGTTAATGACCATTATGGCTCGATTTTATCCCGCTTGTTTGCCACCCAGTCAGATGTTTATGGATTCAGCTGCTATATTTGGAATATAGAACTGGTATTAAGACTGTGTCGAGATCTTAAATTGATAAGACCGCACAGCTTTATTGTCGTGGGTGGACCAGAAGTCTCTTATAATTTCGAGGAGATAATGATGAAACACCCCCAGCTAGATGCCGTGATCTGCGGCGAAGGGGAAATGACCATGTACGATCTCTTACAGGCTCTGGACAGGGGACAAGCATCAAAAGAAATTCCCGGCCTTATAAGACGCCACCAAAATGATCTGATAATAGGTACTCCCAGATCACCGTTAAAAGACCTGGATACCATACCCTCCCCAGTACCTTTTATGAATACGGAAGGAAGATTAGTTTACTATGAAACCTCTCGTGGTTGCCCATTTTCCTGCTCATATTGTTTATCGGCCTGTGAAACCGGGGTAAGATTCTTTTCTCTGGAAAGAGTGAAAAGTGATTTGAAGGCCTTGATGAAGAGCGGTGCCAAAGTGATCAAGTTTGTAGATCGCTCTTTCAGTATCAATGAAAAGCGAGCCCGTCAAATAATGGAGTTTATTCTGGCTCACCATACTTCCACGCGTTTTCATTTTGAGATCAACGCTGAATTGCTATCAGATGAAATGTTAGGTTTTCTAACGACAGTGCCCCCGGGTATTTTTGATTTTGAGATCGGTATTCAGTCCACTTATCCTCCCACTCTGAAAGCCATCCACCGCAATACCGACTGGTTTCGTTTACGTGAACGTATACTTCGTCTGCAAAAAGCTAGGAACATCCACCTGCACGTAGATCTAATCGCTGGTCTGCCTTATGAGAGCTACCAACAGTTCGCGAATTCCTTCAATGAAGTTTATCACTTGCAGGCAGATGTGATACAGTTAGGCTTTCTAAAGATGCTTAAAGGGTCGCCCTTGGGCGATCAAGCTGATGATTATCAATATGTTTTTCAACCTCATCCTCCTTATGAAGTCCTGGGCAATAATGTTATAACCTTTGACGAGCTTGATCAGTTACATCTTATCGAGGACATGTTGGNNCGCCTTC
Source organism: Syntrophomonas sp. UBA1376 (assembly GCA_002305535.1). GTDB lineage: Bacteria > Bacillota > Syntrophomonadia > Syntrophomonadales > Syntrophomonadaceae > DTU018. The sequence continues at coordinate 11,491 of DBRE01000068.1, read as the reverse complement.
CAATGCTTTGAAGCAATGGCTCAGTATTGGCATAACAACCGTTATCATCTTCGCCAGCACAAACGAGAAGCCGAGTATGTTTTTCTGCTGAAGTTTGTTGAACAGTATCATCCCCGTGATCTAGATTTGCTGCAGGAGTTATTGAAATGTGATTATCTTGGTTCATTTCCAACCGGCAATTTGCCTGATGCACTGGAAAGACATAATCCTTCAGATAATAGTGATCACCTCTACAATTATCTGAAGGATGATGAATTCATCTGCAATTATATTCCTCAACTAGGACAACTATCTCCACGGCAAAGGCGCCGTCGGGTTCATCTAGAATGGCTTAAGCTTGATATCGAAGACGGTCACTATTTGCCATCAGCTCTCCCCACTTTTTTCATTTATAATGCGGATCGCAATAAGCTGGAAGAGATTTGGCAGCTTAAATAGAACACCTACTGTTATGTCGCATAAATCGTCACGGGTTGGATAACCTATGCAAAAGCATATTGTAAAGGAGTGTTAAAATGGCCCGTGCTGATTTACCAGGTGGGGTTACCGTAGATCCGATTCCACCCGGGGTAGGCAAAGAAGTTATGATCACATATTCTGGCAAGCTGACGACAGAATCTGGCAGTGAACCAATAACAATGATGATAGGATATGGTTCCAAGGATCAGATGTTCAGCCAGCGAGAAGTACCTATGCATCGTGAAGGTGATCATTATGCAGCAAGTTTTGTGGTTGATGCCTCTGATACTCTGAACCTGGCCTTCAAAGATTCTCATGGACATATCGATGACAACCAGCAGCAGTACTGGAGTCTGGTTACCAATTCCAATTCCATGTCATATGCGTAGTTGATAAGTTTTAACCAAGACGGACATCGGTCCGTCTTTTTCTGTTTCATAACTGGCAGAAAACAGGGGAGGATTATCACAGCGGAATAGGGAATTACTGCTTAGGAAATCGGTAACCGAGGTGATAGGGATGGAGAATTATGTTCACAGCAGTGCAACTTTTCAGTCTTTTGATGGTCTCAAGCTTTTCTATCAAAAATGGTTAAGTAAAGATGCTAAAGGAATCGTAGTTATTGCTCATGGTCTGGGTGAGCACAGCAGCAGATATAGTAACCTGCTGGAGGAGTTAGCCGGAAATTCTATTTCTTTTTATGCTCTGGATCATCGGGGCCATGGTCGTTCCGAAGGTAAGCGGGGACATATTACAAGCTTTAACGATTTTACTACTGACCTGCATAGCCTGGTAGAGATGGCTAGAAAAGAAAACCCTGCCATACCAGTGATCCTTCTAGGACACAGCATGGGTGGGGTCATTGCCTTCCAATATGTTCTACAATATCCACAGGCCGTAGATGCCTTGATACTTTCATCGGCAGGTTTGATTCCTATCCTAAATGTTCCCGGTTGGTTACAGAGCGTGGTAAAGGTATTATCACGCATTGCTCCCCGTCTGACCATATCCAATGGTCTGGATGCATCTGGCCTGTCCCATGATCAGTCGGTGGTGGCCCAGTATCTTGATGACCCGTTGGTTCATGACAAAGTTAGTGTACGCTGGTCTGCAGAATTCATAGCCGCTGGGCAGGAATCACTCCGCCGCGCTGGGGAACTATCTTTGCCGCTCCTAATTATCCATGGCCAAGAAGATCCCATTGTGGACTACCAAGGCAGTGCAAAAGTTATGGAACTGGCATCCTCTCCAGATAAAACCTTGCACATATTCGAAGGTTTGCTGCATGAAACTATGAACGAGACCCCGGAACTCCGTCAGGATGTCCTTGCTCGAGTAGGGGAATGGATAACGGCCCATCTCAGTTGATGTAGCTATGTTAGTCTTCAAAAGGGAAATGATATTGGTTTAAGCCCAATTCATTTCTCATAGCCACCATATCCTTTTGTAGAGCCAAGTTTACAGGTACTCCACGATCTCGGCGGTCTAACCAGGCCAAGTATTCCTTTTCACCAGCGGTATAGATCCTTTCCGCACCTGGAGAAACTCGGGAGCCTCTAAGCTGGCGCAGTATCTCTCCGGTGGTCTTTTTAAAGAGATCTAGTTCGGTGAAAGCTTCCACCTGAATAGCTATGAAAAAGTGTCCTAAGCGGTAAGGCTGAGCCTGACCATTTTCATCAAAACCAGATAAGGCCTTCAAGAAGGCGCCCTGCTGTAGAGCTGCTGAGAGAATCTCTACTACGGTGGCATAGCCGTACCCTTTGTAGCCACCCTGCTCCTCTCCCAGACCTCCCAAAGGAGTAAGAGCTGCTTTTCCTTGAACTAGATCCACCAAAATTTGTTTAGTATCGGTTCGGGTCTCTCCTTTTTCATCAATGACCCACCCCGGAGGGATATCCTTACCCAATCGATCATAGACCTCAATTTTTCCACGCTGGGATACAGAAGTAGCACAGTCCAGTACAAAGGGAAATTCTTCATCCGTGGGAATACCAAAGGTAAGGGGATTAGTACCCAACATGTTTTCGACTCCCCAGGTGGGTGCGATGGAAGGACGGGCATTGGTTCCAGTTATTCCGATCATACCGTTTTCCACAGCCATCAGAGCATAATAGCCGGCAATTCCATAATGGGTGGAATTTCTTACCGTTACCATACCCATACCATAAGTAGCAGCCTTTTCTATAGCCATTTGGGTAGCTCTATAGGAAATAACGTGTCCCATACCATGGTGACCATCAATGACGGCCGTAGTTGGGCCTTCCTTGACTATTTCCCATTGGGTGACAGCGTTCTGGATACCTTTTTTGATGCGGTCATAATAAATTGGTTTAAGCCGACCAATCCCGTGAGAATCAATGCCTCGTTTATCAGAGGTAATTAGCACTTCGGCACAAATCCTAGCTTCATCTAGGGGTACACCTAGCCCCACAAAGACATCTACCATAAATTGTTCCATCAGATCAAAGGGAATCCAATAAATCTTGTCATGCTCCATTTTATTCACCTCGTGGTTTTATTTTGTACGGGTCAAGGCACAATCCACAGCAGAATGCCAGCCCTGTAAATATAAAGCACGCTTTTCATCATTAATGGAAGGTTCAAACTTGCGATCAACCTGCCGCATGTTCGTTAATTCCTCCTGGTTTTTCCAAAAGCCGCTTCCCAGACCAGCTAAATAGGCTGCTCCAATAGCAGTTGATTCGGTATTTGCTGGTCTTTCAACCGGAACCCCCAAAACATCCGTTTGAAACTGCATTAGAAAGTCATTGACACAGGCTCCGCCATCGGCATTCAATGTCTGCAGGGTAATACCAGAATCACCTTGCATGGCCATTAATACGTCATAAGTTTGGTAAGCTATTGCCTCCAAGGCCGCCCGAGCCAGATGAGCACGACTGGTTCCGCGGGTGAGGCCAACTAAACTGCCGCGGGCATGCATATCCCAGTAAGGAGCGCCCAGGCCCACGAAAGCAGGTACCAGATAGACGCCATCATTACTGGGCAGCGATTGGGCTAAAGCTTCAGTTTCACCAGCAGTTTCTATAACTTTTAGCTCATCTCTCAACCACTGAACTGCAGCGCCAGCCACAAAAATACTGCCTTCCAAAGCATAGTACACTTCGTCATTCAATGCCCAGGCAATGGTGGTAACCAGACCATGATGAGAGTGTACTGCCTGCTTACCGGTATTCATCAATAAGAAACAACCGGTACCATAAGTATTTTTGGCCTGTCCAGAGTTAAAGCAGGCCTGTCCGAACAGAGCAGCTTGCTGATCACCCGCCAGACCGGCAATAGGAATCTCATTTCCTAAGAGCTGAGGGTCTGAATATCCGTAGATTTCAGATGAACTCTTTACCTGGGGAAGCATGGAGAATGGGATATCAAAATAACCGAGAATGTCATTGTCCCAATTTAACTGATGGATATTATAGAGCATGGTTCGGGAAGCATTAGATACATCGGTAGCATGCACCTTACCTCCGGTTAGCTTCCATAAAAGCCAGCTGTCAATGGTTCCAAATAAAAGCCTTCCTTGCTCTGCCTGGAAGCGAATGGAGGGTGAGCTTTGCAGAATCCAGGCTAGCTTGGTAGCTGAAAAATAGGCATCAATTACCAGGCCGGTCTTGGCCCTAATTTTAGAACTCCAACCGGCTGATTTCATTTCATCACAGAGGGGAGCAGTGCGGCGGCATTGCCAGACTATAGCATTTCCTACCGGCATGCCGGTTTCTCGATCCCATATTACCGTTGTTTCTCGTTGATTGGTGATACCTATCGCTTGGATATCACTGCTGTTCAAATTGGCTTGTAATACAGCCTGAGTAACTACGCTCAGCGTGACTGCCCAAATTTCCTGGGGGTCGTGTTCCACCCAACCGGGATGAGGATAAATTTGGGTGAATTCCCGATAGGCTCGGGAGATTACCCGGCCATTGTGATCGATCAATAAGGCAGTAGTTCCAGTTGTACCCTGGTCAATGGCTAAAATATGTTTTTCGTTCATATTATCCACTTCCTTCGTGCTGTCATCCTTATTCTAGCAGACTAGCACTAAACCAAGATATTATTTCTCACTAACTGATAAGTTATTGTCATTTTGTCACCAGTACCAGTCATTCCATAATGTCATAGCTATGGACTTTTTGAGCATTTTAAGGTATTTTTACTGCAATAGGACATTTATAGTGGATGTTTATACAGGGAGGAATAAAATGAAAATATTTGTGTTAATCGGTCCTCCGTCCAGTGGGAAATCGGCCTTAATGGATTATCTGTTATTAAATGATAGTGATTACTTGGAACCTATAGTTTCTTACACTACCAGGAGCCCCAAACCGGGGGAAAAGGACGGAAAGAACTATTATTTCATTACTCCCGCTCAGTATACTGACTATCTGGTAAAGAATGAAATAATCGAAGAAATCAAGTATCTGGAAAATAGCTATGGTATTACTCGAACCGAAATCAAGCGTGTCCAGGCTACGGGACGAAACGGTCTTGCCATTCTAAACCTGGAAGGACTGCGTATACTTAAAAAAGTTTTGGGACCCCAAAATATTGTAAGTATTTTCATCTATCGCGACTTAAGAGAGATTCTTGAAAACCTTAAAAAGAGTTGCAGTGGTGATGAATATGAGAAAAGAGTCACAACCGTTAAAGAAGAAATGAAAGACATTGGCACATCTGACTACGTGGTATATAACATTGGCTCATTAGCCGATGCCTATCAACAGATGCACAGCATCATCCGCAAGGAAATCAATGCTCCTCCTATTGATCGATCCATAGAGCCCGGCCAACGTTATCGACATTTCAAGGGAGACTTATATGAAGTGATTACCACGGCTTTGCATAGTGAAAATTATTGCCCTCTAGTGGTTTACAAAAACCTATCTACGGGCGATGTCTTTGCACGTCCCTACGATATGTTTTGCGGCAAGAAAGAACTGGAGTCTCAAAATCGAATTGTCAACCGTTTTGAATTAGTGGAGGAGAAGGAGGATCAGAGCGAATCCCCGGACTTTAACGATACTCCTTAATGACGCGGATAAAAAACATAGAACTAATCAGCCAAGCAGGTATGGATATGATTAGCGAACCTAGCCACCCCCATCCAGCCAGCAATCCCCACAGTGTCACCGCAACACATACCGTACAGCCCAACATACCTGCTGTAGCCCCCAGAGCTAACTGGGAAGCTGCCTTATTTCCATCATAGTGCCCAGTCATAATTACTGCTGAGGCTAATACCGCCGGGAAAGCGGCAAATATCCCAGCAAAAGACTTCCAGGGCACTACCAATAATAACAGGTAGCAACCGGCTACCGCCGCACCACCCAAAAGAAAGCGCAGCATCAAATCCGCGATGATCCCCATATTCTTCATGCCATCACCACCTGCCAGCTCATATATATACCAGAGGCTGCCAGGAGCCAAATCAATAGAGCCAGTCCCAATCCCTTTTGCCAACCATTTCTTAGAATCAACCGACTAGCTGCCAACGCACAAATGATATTGGCCAGCATACCCACCAAAGCGCCCTCAGATACATGTACCGACATATTGACCAACTGTTCTCCACGATAATCCAGAGCCAGACTGAGGATAGCTGCCAGATAGACAGCGGGAAATGCAGCAAAGACCCCGCCCAGACGCGGCCCGGAAAAGCGGGCTATCAAAGCGCAGGCCACTATGGCTGTTCCTCCCAAAATAAAACGCAGCATTACTGGAATTACTAAATCGTAACTCATCAATCGCTCATCAACTCTTTTCTCAGAACCAATTATAGAGCAGAATGTTTTATATGACCAGGTGGGATCCGGACGGCCCGTTGTGGACTTTAGCAGATCTCGGTGGCAAAAGGATTATCGGCCCACCATGCCGAAATCATTATTATCAAATCTTATCATTTGTTGGGGAGGTATTTCCTTTGCGAATATCAGAAAATGTGCTCTTACTGGGTAATGGACACTTCAATCACTATATCGTTGGTCAAGAGCAGGCTGCCTTGATTGAAGGTGGCATGAGTGCAGGAATTCCAGCATTTACTCAACAATGGGAATCGTTAAAACCACAGCCAGAAGTATCACATATTTTAGCCTTGCATTCTCATTTTGATCATGTATGTGGGATACCGGCATTTAGGAAAATGTTTACCCAGGCAGTAGTCTGGGCTAGCGCAGGTACGGAAAAACTGCTGTCTAAAGACAAGGTATGTAATGCCATACAGTTAGGGGATCAGCTGGTAAGTGAGGTCTACCTTAATGATAATCGCATCAGTGAAAAACTCGCTCCTTTTGATCCCGCCCTTCTCAAGATCGACCAAGTAGTAGGGCAGGGAGATGTAATTGACCTAGGTTGCGGACTTACTCTCGAAATAATTGCCACACCTGGACACAGTTCCTGTTCCATAGCAGCTTATCTTCCCGCAGAAGAGGTAATGTTTGTCTCGGATGCCGCTGGAACAGCTATATCCCCAGAAGTGATAGCTCCAGTTTTCTTCCAGGACTATGACTTATACCTAGACAGCATCCGCAGGCTAATGGATTATCCCACCAAGGTATTGGCAGTAGGGCATGGGGAAGTAATCAGTGGGAGTGATAAGGTGCAGAGTTTTTATCAACGCTCCCTACAATCCGCCCAAGATGCTTTTGAGATGATAAAGAATAAGCTGAGAGCTGGTGCCAGTGAAGAGGATTTGGCCAGTCAGCTTTATGATCAATATATGGTAGGCGGTCTAGCTGATTACCCCAAACCCATTATGCTAATTTCTCTGGGTCAACTTATCAAAAATGTCGCCCAACGGATATGACCTTGTTCTTTTTTCCGTAGATTTTAGCAGATTATATGGCTTTATTATATCTTTCATCCAAATCTTATTAATCAGCGTAAATCAGCGTCTTAATGCACAAATACACCTCCGGCATACGTTTGATACCCGCGGTGTATTCTGTATCTATTAACTAAATATCCGTGCTTCCACTTCGTTGGGCTCACCCTGGGCATGCTGGATCTTATTGATTGCTGGTCCCTCAACAATTTCCCCTTCGTAGGTAAACCGAGAACCATGGCAGGGACAATCCCAGGACTTCTCAGCATCATTCCAACTCAGTTCACAGCCCAGGTGGGTACAGGTGGTATCCACCATGTGCATGGTTCCTTCTGCATCTCGATAAGCCCCTATTCTTTGTCCGTCTATATCTATTATCCGAGCTTCACCTTTACTAATGTCTACATCTGACTCACCCGACTCCAGTTTACCGCTTATATACTTTTCCGCTACGCTCAGGTTCATTCCCACAAAGGTTTTTAGAGCGGAAGCAGAGGTTAGAAAACGAGATGGGCTATACACCTGAGCCCAGGGGTTGTCCCCAGTAGTGATCAGATCACTCAAGATTTTGGCTGAAGCTATACCATTACTCATGCCCCATTTTCCGAAACCAGTTGCTACATAGATATGGGGACTGCGCGAGGTGAGGTTCCCAACATAAGGAACTCCATCTGTGGTCATACAGTCATGAGTAGACCAGCGATAATAGATTTTATCCAGTTGATAATGTTGATTGGCAAAATCGATTAGATTCTTGTAGTGTTTGTTGGTATCCGTGCCGTGCCCGGTTTTGTGATGTTCACCGCCAAACAAAACCAGACGTCCGTATTTTGAAGGTGTGTAGCGCAGGGAACGACCCGGATCTTCTGCCGATATAAAATGGGCTTCGGGAAAATCCTCCTGTATGGTGGCAGCAATAATATATGATCTTTCCAAATAGAGACGCGCAAAGTAAAATCCGCCTCCATCAAAGAAAGGGTAGTGAGAGGCAATAACAATTTTCGAGGCTTTGACCTTTGGGCCGGAATCAGTAACTACGGTGAGGGGATTACCGTCTTGTATATTGATCGCCTTACTGTTTTCAAATATATGACTGTTCTGACCGGGAATATCGGCAGCCAACTTTTTCAGGAACTTTAAGCAGTGAAATTGCGCCTGATCATCAAAGCGCACAGCAGCTTTTACTGAAAAGGGCAAGGGGATCTCCTCTTGATAAGAGGCTTTTATCCCTAAGCTTCTAGCGACCTCTACCTCCTCTTCAATTTGTTCGATATACTGGCTTGACTCAGTATACGTAAAAGCCGGCAGACGAACAAAGTCACAGTCAATTCCTTTCTCCTGCCTGATCCTATCTACCATATCGATAGCATATTGATTAGCTTCAGAGTACTGTCGCGCTAGCTCTTTACTCATGTGTTTTTTGATTTTGGAGTAGATGATGCTGTGCTGAGAAGTAAGCTTAGAAGTCGTATGGGCGGTAGTACCCTGCAGGATACGGTCAGCATCCAGTACAGCCACAGATAATCCCGCCTGTTTGAGCAGATAAGCGGTGGTAATTCCAACAATTCCTCCGCCAATAATAGCTGTATCAACTTTGATGTCTTCAGTTAGCTGTGGGAAATCGGTCGTCTCCGTAGAATCCATCCAAAAGGAACTGGGTACCTCGGGAAGTACATCAATAGTATTCATAACATTCACCTCTTCGATCGGTTTGTCCTTAGCATTTGCAAACCACTGGTCAATGATACGAAAACTATTTGGTAATCTGGCCCCGTGCTTTGGTAACCATTACTGCTCCCAAAATGACCAGAGCAGCACCAAACCACTGTATCGGTGAGAGATGATCCATGAATAATAAGGCACCAAAAAGTATCGTTACTAAAGGCTCAATGGTACTTAGGATCGCAGCTTTGGTCGGACCTATTATTTCCAAACCTTTAAATAGTCCATATATGGCTAGAACCGTTGAGAACAGGACGATACCCATAATAGGGAACCAGGTGGTAGTGCTGAAATCAAAGGATATGCTGTCCGTTGCCAGGCCGGCAATCAATAGGGAGAAGGAAGCAAACATAGCCACAAAGGTGGAAGTAACAATAGGGGACACCTCTTTGACCAGGAGATTGCTAATCAGTATATAGATGGCATAGACCAGAGCTGCTCCCAAAGCAGATAATACTCCAATTTTATGAAGGCCGGAGAAGCCAGATCCTAATACTAAAACCAAGCCGATCAAAGAGGCCATCAAGGCCAATACCACATTACGATGCAGTGGTTCCTTATTTACCACAATAGCAAGTATAGTCACCATGGCGGGATAAGCATAAAACAACAGGTTCACCATCGAGGCGGTCAGATAGTGTACCGAGTTAAAATATAAAATTGATTGAACCATGTAAAAAACGCCGCCTACTAGTAGCGTCCCGAATAACAGACGATACGACAAGCGAACCTCGGTTTTAGTGACCATAAGCAAAATGAAGAAAAAGATAGCTGCAAAAAAGAACCTCAAGAATAGCACTGTTAAGGTACTAACACCATCTTGATACACAAATTTAGTAAAGATCGGCATCAATCCAAAACCACTGGCTGAAGCAAGTACTAGCATTATTCCTACAAAGTAATTATTCAATTCTGGCACCACCTGACAACAATGATTATTAGTTATATACTGCAATTCTCATACCAACGGTTAGGCTAAGGCAGCCTCTTAGCAAAGCCTGCAAATCTCAGTATAACATATTTCTAACAGCTAAAGAGTTAATCATCAAACCGACACAAGTGTGCCATTGTGAAACAGTACTTTAAAAGAATCGATTTTAGCTGGTTACGTACCGGTTATCGAAAAACGCTGTTTCACTCCGGAACGATAACTGTGTTTTTACAGTTAATCAACTAGCATCTCATGAATCCCAATACGCTGGTGTTTGCAAGGAACTGTCGACATTGGCACACATCTTGCTTTTAGAAATAGGCAGACGCTCACACCTGGAAATTCACTATTTATTTAAGGAGGCGATGCTTAATGAAAGCACTTGAGGGAGTTAAGGTGCTAGATCTTACTCAAGCCTACAGTGGGCCGTTTTGCACCATGCACCTGGCTGACCACGGTGCGGAAGTAATCAAACTAGAAAGGCCTGGAATGGGTGATCAATCACGAACCTGGGGACCAATCGTCAATGACTATAGTGGCTATTATACTAACTTAAATCGCAACAAAAAGGGAATAACTCTTGACTTGCGTTCTCAGGCTGGTAAAGAGATCTTTCTCGATCTGGTTGAAAAAGTTGATGTAGTTTGTGAGAACTTTAAGGTCGGTACCATGGAGAGATTGGGTTTGGGATATGAAGTTTTGAAGCAGAGAAATCCCAAACTGATTTACGCCTCGATCTCTGGATTTGGTCTGACTGGCCCTCTATCTAAACTGCCCGCTTATGACATCGTTGCCCAGGCCATGAGTGGATTGATGAGTGTTACCGGCCTTCCGGAGAATCCGCCTACCAAGGTTGGGCCTTCCGTGGGAGACAACTATACCGGTACTTATCTGGCTTTAGGCGTATGTATGGCTCTGTTTCACCGTGAACGTACCGGAGAAGGACAAAGACTGGATGTAGCTATGGTCGACACCCTGTTCTCAATTCTTGAGAACTACGTTGTGGAATACACCATTGCTGGCAATGTACCGACCAGAACTGGTAACGCTGATCCGGGTATTGCTCCCTTTGACTCATTTACAACTAAAGATGGCATGATCGTAATGGGAGTAGGAACCAATGCCATGTGGGCTAAACTCTGTGATTTAATGGGAAGGCCTGACTTAGTAGATGATCCACGGTTTGTAACCAATGATGACCGTTGCAAGAACTATTTTCCAGATTTGAAAGACACCGTAGAAAACTACACCAGAAGCCTTACTAGTAAAGAATTAGAAGTGATAATGCATGAAGCTGGTATTCCCTTTGGGTATATCAACACTGTCGCAGAAACTGCTAATCATCCACAGACTCAACATCGTGAAATGTTAGTGGAGGTGGATGATCCGGTATTGGGCAGGATCAAGATTCAGGGAGTCCCCATCAAGCTTCATAGTACACCGGGCAGTGTTGAACATTCGGCTCCGACTTTGGGTCAGCATACTGAAGAAATCCTTGCCAGTCTTGGCAAAACCAAGGATGAAATTGAGGCACTGAAAGAGGC
>DBRE01000012.1:4903-12265 GCA_002305535.1 Syntrophomonas sp. UBA1376 | reverse complement strand
GTTGCCTTGCTCTTATCCTTTTTTGCTCGCTCTGGCAGGGTGTCGACTTTTTCGACACCCTGAACGCCCGTAACAATACGGGCGTTTTCTATTTGCACCTCGCCTGGAATAATCTCAACCAGGGGCCAATATAATCTAAAAAGTAGAATTAGGGGGAGGTGTAGCCTTGAGACAGCCTGTAAAAAGCCTGGTTTGGATAATGATCTGTTTAGTACTGTTGACTTTGGGCGGGGTCAGCCCGGTTCAGGCCGCGCAGGTAGAGGTAGAAGCTGAGTCCTACGTGTTGATCGATGCCGATTCCGGAAAAGTGTTACTGGCCCAGGATGAACATAAGCGGCTTGCGCCCGCTAGTATGACCAAGCTGATGACTATGATTCTGGCTGCGCAGGATTTGGAAGAGGGCAAAGTCAGTGTAAAAGACAAGGTGATAACCAGTGAAGAGGCCTGGAAAATGGGAGGTTCCCAAATATATTTGGAACCAGGCGAAGAGATGACTTTCGAGGAAATGATGATAGCTGTCGCGGTGGGTTCAGCTAATGATGCCAGTGTGGCGATAGCTGAACACCTGGAAGGGACCCACCAGAATTTTGTTGACCGTATGAATCGGCAGGCCAAGATGTTAGGGTTGAAAAACACTAATTTCGTAAATGCCTATGGATTACCGGCCGAAAACCATTACAGCAGTGCCTATGACATGGCCGTCATGGCTCGTTATGCTCTGCAATATCCGAAGATTTTGGAATACACTTCTATCAAAGAGTACAACTTGCGACAAGGTGAATTTAAGCTTTATAACACCAATAAGTTGCTATGGTGGTATGAAGGAGCAGACGGCTTCAAGACAGGATGGACCAATGAAGCCAAATACTGTTTAACAGCGACGGCCAAAAGAGATGGACTGCGTTTGATCGGTGCGGTCATGGCATCACCCAAACAGCATGGCAATCACCGGGATATGATGAAGTTGTTCAACTATGGCTTTGCCAAATATGCTTATAAAAACTTGTTTAGTCGAGGCAGTGTCTGCGGCGTTGTCAGCGTCGGAAAAGGTATAGGAGATAGTGTTGAGGTGATCGCCGAAGATGATGTAGGTGCCATAGTAGAAAAAGGTCAAGAAGAGAAGATTACTACCGAAAAACGACTTCAAACCTACATTGATGCGCCGGTAGAACGCGGCCAGAAACTAGGGGAGATGCGGGTATACCATGACGGGGATCTGGTGAAAGAAGTCAATTTGATAGCCGCCGCCGATGTACCCAGAGGCGGACTGATCAAGGAAATAATGAAGATGCTTGCCGAAACTTATCTATTGTAAATGGAATTTTGTGGAAGGTAAATATCTTCGCCCTGTAGAAAGATAAGCACACAATAAATTATGAATAATGACGCTCTGATGGGGAGGAGATATGCAGGTGAATGCAGACTTCAAACAGGTTCGTGACACCTTGGTGGTTCGCATCTCGGGAGAGTTGGATATGCTGGTGGCCGACCAACTGCGTCAGGAAATTGACCGCAGGCTGGACAACACCAGCATTAGTACTCTCATCCTAAACTTAGAAAAGGTCTCGTTTATTGACAGTTCGGGGTTAGGGGTGATTATCGGTCGGTATAAGAAGGTAAGCGCTCAGCAGGGGAGAATGTATATTGTGGGTGCTTGCCCGCCGGTGGAAAAGATACTTCACTTCTCAGGAATCAATAAGCTGGTGCCCCTGTACAGGAGTGAAAAAGATGTGGTCAGTAATTAAGGGGAGGTGGACCAGCCCTGGGCTGGAACTGCGCATGAATGTTAAAAATTATGTACGCTTTGAGTTCAGCAGTATGCCGGAAAATGTGTCCTTTGCCAGGTCATGTGTGGGAGCATTCGCCGCGCAATTGGATTGCACTTTAGAGGATATTGAGGAAATCAAACTAGTGGTTTCCGAAGCAGTCTCTAATAGTATCATTCATGGTTATAATGGCTCTACCGACGGGAAAATTGAGGTCATGGCCAGTATATTCGACAACGGCAGCCTGGAAATCATCGTGAAAGATTTTGGCCGTGGTATCGAGAATGTCGAGCAGGCTATGGAGCCTACATACTCCAGCGACTCATCCCGTATGGGACTGGGTTTTACTTTTATGCGTTCTTTTATGGATGAAATGGATGTGATCAGTGAGCCGGGTCAGGGGACAAGCGTCCGCATGTTGCGCTTTTTTCCTTCTCAAAACCATCAGGCCATGGCGTAAGGGGGGAGGTTTATGTCCTCAACCCATTCCTATCAAGATAATGATGAGCTTCTGATAAGAGCCCAACAGGGAGATGAAGAGGCCCGGGAATTGATATATTCGGCCAATGTCGGCCTGATCTACATGGTTTTGGAAAGATTTCGCGGTACTTCCTATGACCACGAAGATTTGTTTCAAGTGGGTTCCATCGGGCTTTTGAAAGCTATCGATAAGTTTGATTTTTCCTTTCAAGTGCGGTTTTCCACTTATGCGGTTCCTATGATAATTGGGGAAATCAAAAAGTTTCTGCGTGATGATGGCATGGTCAAAGTACAGCGCAGTTATAAAGAATTGTATGGCAAGATCCGTTGGGCGCAGGAAAAACTGCGCGGTGATCTGGGCCGGGAGCCAAATGTTAGTGAGATTGCCGCTTGTCTGGAAATGGACAAGGAAGAAATCGTATTGGCCATGGAAGCCTGCCAGGCACCGGCGTATATCCAGGATGTTATTCCCGGTGAAGAGAAGGATCAAGGCTCCCTTTTGGATCGTCTGGCCTCGGAAGAGAATACGGTCAGGATTTTGGAGCAAATGGCCTTGCGTGAGGCTTTGAGCAAGTTGGATCATCGTGAGCAGGAGGTTATTCTACGGCGTTTTTTCAAAGACGAGACTCAGGCTCTGATAGCGCAGGATCTGGGAGTCTCTCAGGTGCAGATCTCACGTATAGAGAAAGCCGCGCTGCAGAAGCTAAAGAGCCTGCTGGGCGATCAGATCATCGGCTGATAAAAGACTGTAGTGCATAAACCTTTTCTTTTCTAACCAAGCTAACCATAGCTAATTAGAAAAGGAGGACGAAAAATTGCAAGTAAAGGTTGCTGAAATCGTAGCCGAGTCCCATAACGGCTGGCAGGATGCTGTAGAGAATGCGGTGGCAGAGGCCTCGCGTAGGTATCCCAAGGTTACTGGTGTGGAAGTATATAATTGGACCGCAGATTGTCAGGATAACAAAATCATCGAATACAAAGCTAATATCAAAGTTGCCTATGTGGAATAAAAGCTAGTTCTAAAGCAGCACCCTATGACCGGGGTGCTGCTTTTTGCAGGGAATAAAGGCTGTATCATTGGCCAATAATAATTCTGGTAAGGGAGGCGACACCTTAGTGAATACGTCTGCGGATCAAATTAAAAAGATAGAAGCCCAGGAATATGAAGACCTGGTAAGTCAGACCAAACCCAAACCGACCCTGCTGAAAAACTGCATCTGGGCTTTTGTGATAGGTGGTCTGATCTGTACTCTGGGGCAGGTGATCCTGAATTACTTTATTGGTCAGGGGTTGACCAAACTGGATGCCGGGTCAGCCACATCGGTGGTCTTGATCTTCCTGGCCGCTCTGTTTACTGGTTTGGGATGGTATGATGTCCTGGGCAAACATGCCGGTGCTGGTTCCATCGTACCTATAACCGGCTTTGCCAATGCCATTGTGGCTTCGGCCATGGAATTCAAACGGGAAGGGTACGTTTTTGGGGTGGGGGCGCGCATTTTCACTGTGGCCGGTCCTACGCTAGTATTTGGATTTGCTGTATCCATATTGATTGGGCTGATCAAAGTAGTTTTTTCTTAAAAAGGTGGTTACGTATGGTCAACCAGAAAAAGCAGGGATTGCAGACCATCATATTTGAGGAACCTCCAGTTTTAACAGCCTGGGCAACCATTGTTGGCCCCAAGGAAGGGGAAGGCCCCTGGAGATCGGATTTTGACTGGATCATGGAAGACTATGAGTTTGGCGAGAGTAGCTGGGAAAAAGCTGAAAGTAAACTATTGCGAGAAACGGTCAAGCTGGCTGTCAGTAAAAAGAATTACCAACCCGAGGATATAGAACTTCTGGTGTCAGGTGACCTGTTGAATCAGATTACTTCCTCTAGCTTTGCCGCCCGTGAACTGCAAATACCTTTCCTGGGCATGTACGGGGCTTGTTCTACTATGGCGGAAGCTCTTCTGACTGCAGCGATGGCTATTGATGGTGGATATTTCGAACGGGTAGTAGCTGCGGTGAGCAGTCATCATTATTCCGCTGAACGTCAATTCCGTTTCCCAACTGAGCAGGGCGTGCAGCGTTCCATGAGCAGCCAGTGGACTGTTACCGGAGCCGGGGCAGTGGTTTTGGAAAAAGGTATCTATGGCGGCCCACGCCTGACCTGTGCCACTATCGGCAAAATCATCGATCTGGGGCAGAAGGACGCCAATGACCTGGGAAGTGCTATGGCACCCGCGGCAGCTGATACTATAAAGACGCATCTAAGTGATACCAACCGACCTTCCGACTATTACGACTTGATTGTAACCGGTGACCTGGGCAAAGTTGGCTCAGCGTTGCTGAAACAGCTCTTCATCAAGAATGGAGTTGTGCCAGAGCCTAATTACAGTGACTGTGGAGTTCTCATGTTTAATGATAACCAGGATGTTCATGCTGGAGGCAGCGGTTGTGGGTGCTCAGCCTCTATGCTGTGCGGACCGCTGCTGAAAAAAATGGTACAGGGCAAGATAGAACGTCTTTTATTGGTGGCTACCGGGGCTCTTATGAGTCCTACCACTTCCTTTCAAGGCGAAAGTATACCGGGTATAGCTCACGCAGTAGCACTGGAAAATCCATAAGCGGGGTGGAGTACTATGAGTTCATTAGTGACAGCTTTTCTAGTGGGAGGAGCCTTATGCTTGATTGGCCAGCTGGTTATGGATCTGACCAAACCGGCCATTACACCGGGACATATTCTGGTCGGTTATATAAGTATCGGAGCTCTGCTGAGCGGCTTGGGACTATATCAACCGTTGGTGGATCTGGCGGGTGCCGGTGCTACTGTTCCCTTATCAGGTTTTGGTCATACTCTCACCCAGGGAACCTTAAAGGCTGTGGAAGAAAGTGGCCTTTTGGGAGCTATATCCGGTGGTGTAGAGGCAAGTGCAGCTGGAATTACGGCAGCTATTCTTTTTGGCTATGTAGCAGCAGTTTTGTTCGATCCCAAGGGTTGATCCAGTGAATGATAATCCAGCCCGGATTCGCGTAATTATTGTCACCGATGGAGATTGGACAGCCCGTAAAGCAGTGGAGACTGCGGCCCGTGCCTTGAAACTCTACCCGCTTAAAGCTGTAGCTGGAAACCCTAAGCCTTTAACCGGCCCAGAGGCACTGCAAATGATATTGCAAGCTCCCCGGGAGCCTGTAGTACTGATGGTGGATGATTTGGGCCACAAGGGGGTAGGGGCCGGGGAACGAGTTATTGAGTATTTGTTGTATCAGTCTGAACAGGTAAAAGTTTTAGGGGTTATAGCGGTGGCCTCCCACTCGCGAGCGCGGGGTACTCAGGTAGATTACTCAGTAACGGGTGATCTGCAGGTAGTTAAAGGTCATCCGGTATCCAAGGAAGGAACACTCGAACCACCCCGCCACCGCCGTCTGGAGGGAGATACTGTCCAGATACTGGATCGCTACCCAGATCTGCTGGTAATTGGCTGCGGAGATCCCGGTAAAATGGAGGGGCAGGACAGTGTTGTCAACGGAGCCGAGGTGACCCGCAAATGCTTGGAATTAATTCTGGAAGGAAGCGATTTCCTTGCGCAATAAAGGCAAGCATCTCTATTTAGGGCGGAATTATACAGACAATCTGGATCTGTTCAAAAAGGAACTGGGGGAAGGCGAAAGTTTCGACATTATTGTGCGCGAGATGCGTATAGTGGGACGGAAGGCCGCTTTTATCTGTATTGATGGTTTTGTCAAAGACGATGTTCTTACTCTAGTTATGAAGGCGCTCCTAGATCTGCCCCGGAAAAACTTTGGCTTCACCACCATTAAACCTGTGTTAGAACGGACTATCCCTTATGTGGAACTTAGTACCGAGCAGCAGGTAGATGAGTTGATCTATCTGGTAATGGCTGGGGCTATCCTTTTGATTGTGGATGGCTCAAACGAAGCCTTCGTTATCGATGCTCGCACCTATCCTTCCCGCAATCCGGAAGAACCGGATATTGAAAGAGTAGTACGCGGTTCTCGGGACGGTTTTACGGAGACCCTGGTCTTTAATACTGCTCTGATCCGCCGGCGGATCCGGGATCCCAAACTGCGGGTGAAGCTGCTAAAGATGGGACGCAGATCCAAAACTGACATATGTCTGCTGTATCTCAAGGATGTGGCGGATCCTGCTCTGGTAGATGATTTGACCAACCGTATAGAGGCCGTGGAAATCGATGCTATTCCCATGGCGGAAAAGTCAGTGGAAGAACTGATCACACCGGGAAACTGGTGGAATCCCTTTCCAAGAGTTCGTTATACGGAACGCCCTGATGTGGCCGCGGTACACTTATTGGAAGGACATATCCTGATCCTGGTGGATACCTCACCCAGCATCATAATTGCCCCGGCGACCTATTTTCATCACATCCACCATGCCGAAGAATATCGGCAGAATCCCGCTGTGGGGGCATATATTCGCTGGGTGAGATTTATAGCCATATTGATGTCTGTTTTCGTTACTCCCCTGTGGTTGTTGGCGGCATTGGAACCGGGGATCCTACCCGCCTGGCTGAAATTCATAGGTCCAGAAAAAGTGGGTGAGATCCCCTTGCTGGCTCAGTTTTTGTTAGGGGAAATAGCCCTGGATTTTATGCGCATGGCAGCTATTCATACTCCTTCTCCTTTGGCAACTGCTTTGGGTGTAATTGCCGCTCTGCTTATTGGTGAGGTAGCTACGAACATTGGTCTGCTTATTCCGGAAGTTATTCTCTATACGGCGGTAGTGGCGGTGGGGTCATTTAGCACTCCCAGTTACGAACTATCGATGGCCAACCGGTTGGTACGGCTGTTCTTATTGTTGGCAGTGGGATTGTTCCAGGTACCCGGTTTCTTGGCAGCTTTACTCATTGTTTTTGTGCTGGCCAGTCTGACCAAATCATTCGGGGTGCCCTACTTGTGGCCTCTAATTCCACTAAATTGGCCGGCCCTAAAAACCATCCTGGTACGCTCACCCGTACCTATCCAGAATCGCCGACCCAGTGTACTGAACACTCGCGATGAGTGGAGGCAACCTGCTCCAGCTCTGAAACGAAGGAGGTCTTAACATGCTGAAAGTAGGAATACCACACAGTCTTTTTTATTTCTATTACTATCC
>DBRE01000012.1:0-4893 GCA_002305535.1 Syntrophomonas sp. UBA1376 | reverse complement strand
CGACTGACCGTTGATCAGGGGGTGGGGCTGGCGGTTGATGAAGCCTGCTTGCCCATCAAAATATATTTTGGTCATGTTAAAGAGCTGGCGGAAAAGGGGCTTGATTATCTATTTGTGCCCCGGTTAGTAAGCGTGGAACCCAAAGGCTTTATATGCCCAAAATTTATGGGTCTGCCGGATATGATCAGAGCTAGTGTTCCTAATTTGCCACCTTTAATAGATATCACCATCGATATAAGCAAGACCGATAGATATCTGCAACGAGATATTATCCGGGTAGCCAGATTGTTTAAGGCCAGCCCCAAAAGTGCCAGGCAAGCCTACCAGCGCGGCTGGCAGGAATTAAGGTTTTGCCAGGCCCTAGCTGCCCAGGGGCTGACACCCCAGGAAGCCATTAGAGTGTGGGAAGGAGAAGAGGTAATCAGGTCTGATGCACCCCAACTGCGGCTGGGAGTTCTGGGACATGGTTACTCTCTTTATGATGATGTGATAAGTATGAATCTAATAACCCACCTGCGCGCTCTGGGGTGTGAGGTGGTCTTGGCCGAGCATGTTGATCCCCAAAATATCGAGATCCATGCCGCCACTTTGCCCAAGCGGATGTTTTGGACTCTAGGACGCAAAATGGCGGGCAGTGGGCTTTATTTCGATCAGGATGAGCATATTGACGGCATCGTATATTTAGCCTGTTTCGGATGTGGGCCGGATTCATTGATTGGAGAAATAATAGAACGCCGCATGAACAAACCTTTTATCATGCTGACGGTGGATGAGCACACCGGAGAAACAGGTCTGCTGACCCGTCTGGAGGCATTTGTGGATATGATCGAGCGTCAAAGGAGGACAACTGTTGAAAATCACTTTTCCGCACATGGGTAATGCTCACATCGCTATAAAAGCATTGCTGGCCGGTTTGAAGCTGGAGGTTATCCCACCTCCTCCCATAACCAAACGAACCATGGAACTGGGGATCAAGCATTCACCGGAATTCGCTTGTCTGCCCTTAAAAATCAGTGTGGGTAGTTTTATCGAAGCTCTGGAACAGGGTGCTGATACGGTACTAATGGCAGGCGGATGGGGCCCATGCCGATTCGGCTACTATGCTCAGGTGGAGCGCGACATCCTAAAGGATTTGGGCTATTCATTCCGGATGGTTGTCCTGGAGGCTCCCGATTTCAAACTATCCGAACTCCTTAACCAAATTAAAGATTTATCTCAAAAGGTCACCACCCTGGAAGCTGTCCAGGCTACTCGATTTGCCTGGTTTAAGCTCAACGCAGTGGATCGTCTGGAATTTTGCCTTGCCAAGATGCTGCCCCGGGTCATCAATAAGGAGGAGGTTCTGGCAATATATCGACAGGCTCTGCAAGAGATTGACCAGGTCACTACCCGCCCTCAAGTAAACCAAGTCACCAATAAGAGCACAGCTGAAATGGAACAGCTGCAACAGCATGATCAGCCTTTATTACGGCTCGGCCTAGTAGGGGAAATCTACACTATCCTGGAACCTGCCTGCAATTATGATATCGCTGAGCAACTGGGCCGCATGAATGTTGAAGTCTACCGCTCTGTTTACATTAGTGATTGGGTCAATGATCACTTATTAGGGGGCTTGGTGAAGCCATCCAATCGGCGTGAAATCTTGACTAGTTCTCGCCCTTACTTAAATTATTTTGTGGGTGGTCATGGGCGAGAAACAGTCGGTAATGCTGTGAAACTTGCGCGTCAGCATTATGATGGCATTATCCAAATCGGCCCCTTGACCTGCATGCCAGAGATCGTAGCTCAGTCAGTGCTGGGAGAAGTAGGGGAAAAGGAAGGTATTCCGGTAATGACTATGTATTTTGACGAACATGCTGGAGCGACGGGAATACAAACCCGACTGGAAGCTTTTGTTGACATGTTGCAGCGGAGAAAGAAATCAAATCAAGTGTGGGAACAGGGGGAACAGCTTAATGCGCATGTACCTGGGTGTTGATATTGGCTCAGTCAGCAGTAATTTTGTTTTGCTCGATGATAGGGGGAGAATGAAAGCTAAGATCTATCTACGTACACAGGGGAATCCGATCCAAGCCGTGAAACAGGGCTTTTCGGCCATCAATAAAGAGTTGGATGAAGTGGGGGGAGAAATTGCTGGAGTTGGTGCTACCGGCAGTGGTCGGCTTTTGGCGGGCGTACTCTTGGGAGCTGATATTATCAAAAATGAGATCACTGCTCATGGGGTGGCAGCATCCTGGTTGTATCCTGATGTTCGTACCATTATTGAGATTGGTGGTCAGGATTCCAAAATAATTTTGCTCAAGAATGGAATAGTAAATGATTTTGCTATGAATACCGTATGTGCTGCCGGTACCGGTTCGTTTTTGGATCAGCAGGCCGCCCGTTTGAATATTCCTATTGAAGAGTATGGCGAGCGTGCTATCACCTCTCGTCAATCGGTGCGTATAGCCGGAAGATGTGGTGTCTTTGCTGAATCTGATATGATCCATAAACAACAGATGGGATATCCGGTGGAGGATATCCTCATGGGCCTATGTGATGCTCTGGCCCGCAATTACTTAAACAATGTGGGCAAAGGTAAAAAGATTGAAGAGCCGGTTGTCTTCCAAGGAGGAGTGGCTGCTAATCTGGGCTTAAAACGCGCCTTTGAGCATTTGCTGGGTTTGCCGGTGCATATTCCCGAACATCATGAGGTAATGGGTGCCATAGGTGCAGCCTTACTGGCCCGGGAGACCATGGAATACAGCCCATCTCCCAGCCAGTTTAAAGGAAATGCTTTTGTTATGGATGGTGAAATCACTAGCAGCAGTCAGGAATGTAGGGGGTGTCCCAATCTGTGCGAAGTAGTATGTATTCGTCGTGATGGAGTACCTCTGGCCTTCTGGGGAGACCGCTGTAAAAAGTGGGAATCCACCCTGACCAAAAACCGACCCATCCGTTCCGTGATCTAAGCTGAACCCCCTACGCTGGTTGCAGCAGATCCAGGATCTTTTCTTTGATGGATTGCTGATCGTGGATATCCAACTGTGGCGGGATGATGAACTCCTGCAGAATTGCCGCCGGACGGGCTGACAACACTAAAATGCGGTCGGCTAGCAGCAGGGCTTCCTCAATGTCATGGGTGACAAACAGGATCGAGCAGCGGTAGCGAGATTGAAGTTGTTTGAGCCACAGGTGCATGCGTCTTCTGGTTATAGCATCCAGAGCGGCAAATGGTTCATCCAGAAGGAGAATATCGCTGGCAAATAAATAAGTACGTAGCAGAGCAGCCCGTTGACGCATGCCGCCGGAGAGCTGCCGAGGGTAGTAATTGACAAAACCACTCAATTCGAATTCTTCCAAATGCTGTTGGGCAGTGTGGCGGGCTTCCTTTTTGGACACACCTTTCAACATTAATGGGATGGCTACATTATCTAAAATGGTGCGGGAGGGAAGGAGCAGATCTTTTTGTTGCATGTAGCTCATCCGCCCGGTTTTACCGGTCCAGTTTCGCCCATCAACATAAATTTGGCCTTCGTCAGGGGGGATCAAGCCAGCTACAATGTTTAACAGGGTACTTTTACCGCAGCCGCTGGGGCCCAATATTACCACTGCTTCATGTCGGTTTACCGACAGGGAAACATTATTGAGGGTATGCACTAGCCCCAGGGTTTTGCTGACATTGCGAATTTCCAGATAACTCATGCTCCGCTCCTATTCAGGCAGAAACTGATTAGTAAAAGCCTTTTCAGTGTCTATGTTTTGTTCTATCAGTTGGTTTTCAAACATAAAGTCAGCATATAATTTCCATACCTCAGCCTTCATCTCACCCCAGCGGGGCGCATCAGCTTGATACTGCTGGGCCAGATATTCCTGACTGTTTATCACCAGCTCATGATCAAGTTCAGGTACTGCTTTCAGAAAAAGATGAGCTGCTCCCTGGGGATCATCAATGGCGTACTGATAGCCTCGGGTGGTGGCCCGCATGAACTTCTCGATCAATTCTGGGTTTTGTTGGATCTGCTCCTCGCTGACAATGATCACGGGGGTATAGAAATCCAGGGCGGGATGCTCCTCCCTTAATTCGATGAAGTTTAGATCAACACCTCTTTGCTGAGCTTCAATCCCAGTCCATCCCCAATAGATCATGGCAAAATCAACATCGTTTTCAATACTGGTAAAGAAGTCACTGCTACCAATATTGAGCAAGTCAACTTTGGAAAAGTCAGCACCTTTTTGGTTCATGATCGCTTTAATAATAGCCTCTTCTGCCGGGGATCCCCAGCCTCCGTAAGTCTTGCCTTCGAAATCGCGGGGATCGGTAATGTTTTTATGAACCGGTGAAGCAAAGCCCGAGGTATTATGCTGGATCACAGCGGCAATGGCTACCACCGGTAGGTCTTGTGAGCGGGCTACCGTTACTTCTTCCTGGTAACTGATACCGAAATGGCCCTGACCGGCAGCTATCAACTGAGATGCTCCAACATCACTGGGCTGGATGATCTCAATATCCAGTCCTTCTTCCTCATAGTATCCCATATCCCGCGCCACGAACAATCCGGTGTGGTTGGTATTGGGAACCCAATCCAGAATTACCGTGACCTTGGTCAACTTGGGGCTGCTGTGATCCGGGGCTTGACAGCCGCTGAGTGAAGTGGCTATCAAGAGCACAGCCAGGACGAGTATCACCTTGTTTCGCATTTTGAAGCCTCCCTTTTATTAATTCCAGGTTTCTTGGAGCAGATATTCACGGTTCCAGGGGATCAGCCAATATTCCAGCCAATCAATGAACTTCACTAACAGATAACTGATCAGGCAGATCACCAATACCGCCGCCAGAACCTCATCTATGGCAAAAGCTTTTTGCTTAATGGTCATAAAATACCCCAGTCCCCGCTGAGCTCCTACCCATTC
>DBRE01000041.1 GCA_002305535.1 Syntrophomonas sp. UBA1376 | reverse complement strand
AGAGGAGCAAAATGATCCTAACCATGCGCGCCAGCTAGCTGATCTGGCCGATGTATTTGTGAACGATGCATTCGGTGCAGCTCATCGAGCCCATGCCTCTACCGTAGGAGTAGCTGACTACCTGCCGGCCTATGCGGGCTTGCTCATGGAACAGGAAGTAAAAATGCTGCGGCAGGTGTTGGATAATCCCGAATCACCTCGTATGGCCATCCTGGGTGGTGCCAAGGTGGCAGATAAACTAGGTTTGATAGGCAACTTAATAAATAAAATGGATATACTGCTCATAGCGGGCGGAATGGGCAACACTTTTATAAAAGCTCAGGGCCATTCTATCGGTAAATCCATGCATGAGGCTGATCGATTGGAGGAAGCGGCTCAACTATTGCAAACCGCTCGGGAACGGGATGTGAAGATTCTGCTGCCCATAGATGTAGTCGCTGCCGATGCTATATCAGCAGATGCGGCTTGGGGCATCTGCCCGGTTGACAGTATTCCAGCTGATAAAATGATTGTCGATATAGGCCCCCAAACTATTGAAATTTTCTGCGCCGCCATTCGGACGGCTCGGACTATAATATGGAACGGTCCCCTGGGAGTCTATGAGTACGAACAGTTTGCCCGAGGAACTTGGGAAGCAGCCCGAGCTATCGCCGAATCTCCAGCAGTAAGCGTTATCGGCGGCGGGGATTCAGCTGCCGCTGTGCAGAATCTGGGGCTGGAAAAGGATATTACTCATATTTCTACCGGCGGAGGAGCTACCCTGGAGTTTCTGGAAGGTCGTACCCTACCTGGAGTAGCTGTAGCAGAAAGGGCCGAAGTATTACCATAGGAATGTGAAAGGTTTGAATTATGCGTAAAAAAGTGGCTATTGCCAATTGGAAAATGAATAAAACCCGCCGCGAGGCAGGGCAGTTTTGCCAGCAGCTAAACCAGGTCGCAGCTGAGTTGACGGGGGTAGAAGTGATAGTATGTCCACCCTATACCGCTTTGGATCTGTTGGCAGAACAGTTTTCCGGCACTTCCATCCACTGGGGCGGGCAAAACTGCTTTTGGGAAGAAAAAGGTGCCTACACCGGTGAAATATCGCCCTGGATGCTACGGGATCTGGGCTGCCAATATGTTATTATTGGGCATTCCGAGCGTCGCCAGATAATAGGAGAAACCGATAGGGACATAAACCGCAAGATGGCAGCCGCTCTCCAGGCGGGACTGATTCCTATCCTGTGCGTAGGGGAAACTCTGCAGGAAAGAGAAGATCAACTGGCCAAAGAAGTGGTTCGAAGACAGCTGGAGCAGGGTCTCACTGATCTGGAATTGGATGCCGAGGGGCTGGTGATAGCCTATGAGCCTATCTGGGCTATAGGTACGGGGGTAAATGCTTCCAGTGATGATGCCCAGGAAATGATCGGTTTTATCCGAGACTACCTGGCTGCTCAGGTAGGTCAGGCTGTGGCTGGGGACATTCCCATTTTATACGGGGGCAGTGTGCGTGAGGACAACATAACGGACTTTATGGCGAAGCCAGATATTGATGGTGCTTTGATCGGAGGCGCCAGTCTTGATGTCAATGCCTTCGCTGCTATTGCGAGGTCTATTGCTGATGCCTAAAAAACCAACCGTATTAATGATTCTAGATGGATGGGGGGTACGTTCCCCGTCTGCCGATAACGCTATAAGCATCTGTGAGCCCGGTAATTATTATGAACTGGCCAGCTCCTATCCCTACACAGAGCTGATCTGTTCAGGAAATGAGGTGGGATTGCCCCAGGGACAGATGGGTAATTCGGAAGTGGGCCACCTGAATATAGGTTCCGGGCGCACCGTCTTTCAGGAGATAACCCGCATAAGCAATGCTATAAAAGATGGTTCCTTCTATACCAATCCGGTATTTTTGGCGGCTATAGAACATGCCCGCAAAAATAACGGCGCGCTTCATTTGATGGGGCTATTGTCCGATGGCGGAGTGCACAGTCATATGCAGCATATCGAAGCTCTTTTAGAGTTATGCCATCGTCAGCAGATCCCTCGAGTATATGTCCATGCTTATCTGGATGGGCGTGATGTGGCTCCCCGCAGTGCCCAACTATATATCCAGCAACTGCAGGAAACCATGAATAGACTGCAGGTGGGTGAATTCGCCACCATTTCCGGCCGTTTTTACGGCATGGATCGGGATCAGCGTTGGGAGCGGGTGCAGGCCAGTTATGATGCTATGGTTCTAGGGTTGGGCAAAAAAGCCCCCAATGCCCTGGCAGCCATAGAGAGCAGTTACGAGAACCGCGTTACTGATGAATTTATCGAACCGATTGTAATAGTGGATGAACAAGGTCACCCGCGTGGCTCCATCGAAGATGGAGATAGTATGGTGTTCTTCAATTTCCGGGCCGATCGAGCTCGTCAGATGACCCGGGCACTGGTGGAGGATAGCTTCAAGGGATTTGAGCGCAGCAAGTGGCCCCAGATCCATTTTGTCTGCATGACCCAATATGATGCTGATATTAATGTCCCGGTAGCTTTTCCGCCCCAGAACTTGAATAATACTCTGGGCGAGGTCTTGGCGCAGAAGGGTCTCAAGCAGCTGCGTATTGCGGAAACAGAGAAATACGCTCATGTCACCTTCTTTTTCAATGGCGGAGTGGAGGAACCCAACCCGGGAGAAGACCGTGTACTGATACCCTCTCCCCAGGTAGCCACCTACAATTTG
Organism: Syntrophomonas sp. UBA1376; assembly: GCA_002305535.1. Lineage (GTDB taxonomy): Bacteria > Bacillota > Syntrophomonadia > Syntrophomonadales > Syntrophomonadaceae > DTU018. Next base: position 2,915 of record DBRE01000041.1, on the reverse strand, counting down.
CAGCCGGCTATGAGCGCGGTGGAGGTGACTGATCGGGTCATCAGTGAGATCCAGCGGGATTATTATGATGTTATTATCATAAACTATGCCAACCCTGATATGGTCGGGCACACTGGGATACTGGAGGCTGCTGTTGAAGCTTGCAGTGTGGTGGACACCTGCCTGCAGCGTGTAGTCCAGGCTGTTTTGGAACGGCAGGGCAATATATTGGTGACCGCCGATCACGGCAACTGCGAAATGATGGTCTGCCCCTACACCGGTGGCCCACTAACGGCCCATACTACCCATTTGGTGCCGTTTATCCTGATATCCGAACAGTATCGGGGCCGTGAACTGAGAAGCCATGGTTCTTTGCGCGATGTGGCCCCTACTTTGCTCGATTTATTGGGGATCGATATACCTCCAGAAATGACCGGTCGTTCTTTATTGGATCTATAGGTGTAAAGCTCAAGGCAGACTAAAATACATGATCGATGCTAAGGTGAAGGGAGTAAAATGGATGAGTGCGATTATCGATGTATTTGCCCGGGAGGTCTTGGATTCCAGAGGCAATCCCACTGTAGAAGTAGAGGTAGTATTAGAAGACGGTACCATGGGACGAGCCATCGTTCCTTCGGGGGCTTCTACCGGTGCTCATGAAGCTGTGGAGCTGCGGGATGGAGACCAGGCCAGATATTTGGGCAAAGGGGTACTCCAAGCAGTGGAAAATGTTAACGAGATCATCGCTCCTGAGGTGGTCGGTATGGATGCCACCCGTCAGGTGGAGATCGATCAGCTGATGATCGAGCTGGATGGAACTCCGAACAAAGGCAAATTAGGAGCCAACGGTATACTGGGAGTATCTTTGGCAGTGGCCCGGGCGGCCGCCAACTACCTGGATCTGCCCCTCTACCAGTATATAGGCGGGGTAAACGCCCGAGAGCTACCAGTGCCTATGATGAATATTCTCAATGGAGGCCAACATGCCGATAACAACGTGGACATTCAGGAATTTATGATCGTGCCGGTAGGGGCGGACAGTGTGGCGGAGGCCATTCGCATGGGTGTGGAAGTTTATCACCGCCTCAAAAAAGTCTTGGGGCAAAAAGGGCTGGCTACCTCGGTGGGAGATGAAGGGGGATTCGCGCCCAACCTTCCTTCCAATGAAGCCGCCTTGGATGTCATTATGGAAGCTATAAAGGCAGCCGGCTATGTACCAGGTAAAGATATATACTTGGCTTTAGATGTGGCAGCCACCGAATTATATAAAGATGGGTACTATCATTTGGAGAGCAGTGGTCAGAAATTGAGTTCTGCTGAGATGGTAGACTTCTATATCCAGCTGGCCGATACTTATCCGTTGATATCCCTGGAGGATGGTTTGGCCGAGGATGATTGGGAAGGCTGGAAGCTACTCACCGATAAACTGGGACACAGAGTACAGTTGGTAGGAGATGACTTGTTTGTAACCAATCCGGAGCGGCTTAGCCGAGGCATTGAAACCGGGGTGTGCAACAGTGTTTTGGTAAAAGTAAATCAGATCGGTACTCTGACGGAAACTCTGCAAACTATAGAAATGGCCAAAGAGGCGGGCTATACTTGTGTTATCTCCCATCGTTCCGGTGAAACCGAAGACTCGACCATTGCAGATATTGCCGTAGCCACCAATGCCGGCCAGATCAAAACCGGAGCCCCGGCGCGTACCGACCGGGTAGCCAAGTATAATCAGCTTATGCGCATTGAGGAAGAGCTGGATAATATGGCGCGCTACCGCGGGTTAAAGGCATTCTATAATCTGAGCTGATTGCTTTCTTGTTTTACTATGAGTTCCTATGTTAAAATGTAGGATGGTTCTTAGGAATGTGGTGGAACGGAGGTGAATGACGTGCTAAAAACCGTAGTGCTAATCGTACAAATCATCTGCACAATTGCCTTAATTGCTACAGTACTCTTACAGTCAGGAAAAAGCGCCGGCTTGTCAGGCAGCATAGCTGGCGGCAGTGAAGCCATATTTGGTAAAAAGAAAGGCCTGGATGATCTCTTTTCGAGAATGACTGGCTATATTGCTGTAGTTTTCATTATCAGTACGCTGCTTTTATCATTGCTGTAGCCATTTGGAATCAGTTGTGGGTGAGATTATTGATTTGTACGTGCTAATATAAGGAGATGATAAAGACATGGAAAATATCGTGATGTTTGCCCCAGTAGGTGGAGCTCTATCACTGCTTTTTGCTGTGTATCTGGCCAGCAAAGTATCGAAAGCTGATCCTGGTAACAGCGTAATGCAGGAGATTGCCGGACATATCCATGAAGGGGCGATGGCCTTTTTGAACCGGCAATATACAGCTATAGCTATTTTTGTGGTAGCTGTATTCTTTGTTTTAGGGATATTCCTGCCTGCCGAAAGTAGCCCCTGGCAGACGGCAATATGTTTCTTGGTTGGTGGGGCTTGCTCGGCGTTAGCAGGATACATAGGAATGTCGGTAGCCACTAAAGCCAATGTACGTACCGCCAATGCAGCTCGTACTTCTCAGAATGCGGCTCTAGGAATAGCCTTTTCCGGTGGAGCAGTCATGGGTATGACCGTTACCGGGTTAGGCTTATTAGGCCTTGGCGTTCTGTATCTGATATTTAAGGAGCCCAGTATAGTTAATGGCTTTGCTCTAGGGGGAAGTTCCATAGCCCTGTTTGGCCGTGTGGGCGGAGGTATCTATACCAAGGCTGCTGACGTAGGTGCTGACCTGGTGGGTAAAGTAGAAGCCGGTATACCCGAAGATGATCCCCGTAACCCGGCTACTATTGCTGACAATGTCGGCGATAACGTGGGTGACGTGGCCGGCATGGGAGCCGACCTGTTTGAATCTTATGTGGGATCTATAATTTCAGCGATGACCCTGGGGGTAGTTCTGGTTAACACCACTTCCGGTATGAGTATT
>DBRE01000017.1 GCA_002305535.1 Syntrophomonas sp. UBA1376 | reverse complement strand
TGGGTAGCCTCCTACCCGATTGTATATACTGGTTACACGTGAATCTTTTCTATAATGGCGGGACTCTGGTTTATTTATTGCGGATATATTTAAGAGTTATGTGGGGGCGGCTGGATTTACGCGATTGGATTTCAAACTCTTTGAGGGACGAAATAAGTGGAGTGAGCTTGGCATGTCCATAGTTTCGAGTGTCAAAGTCTGGGTAACGTTTATTCAATCTTTTACCCACTTCGCCTAAAAATGCCCAGCCATCATCATCGGATGTTTCCGTGACGATCACCTTGATGGTCTCGATCAGTTCACTAACACTGGCCATCCCATCTTGGGCGGGTTTCGGCTCTTCTGTTTTGGTATCACTGGGGGTGGGAGAGGCAGTTGGAGCCGCCAGGACTTCTAAATATTTGAATTTTTCACAGGCTGATATAAAGGGAGTGGGCGTCTTTTTCTCTCCCATACCTATAACATACATGCCAGCCTCACGCAGGCGAGCAGCCAAGCGGGTGAAGTCACTGTCACTGGAAACAATACAAAAGCCGTCGACATTATCGGAATAGAGAATGTCCATAGCATCGATGATCAAAGCCGAGTCAGTTGAATTCTTACCAGTGGTATAGCTGTATTGCTGAATGGGCGTGATCGAGTAATTGAGGAGTACCTTTTTCCAGGAGGCTAACTGCGGTGTGGTCCAATCACCATAAATTCGCTTATAGGTAGGCGTGCCATGGTTGGATATTTCATCAAAGATATACTTGATATACTTATCCGAGACATTATCGGCATCAATCAAAACCGCTATTTTCCTATCATTTTCCATAAACTTTCTCCCTCGTCTTTGAACGTCATAACAATTTTAGTGTACCCGGTTTTAAACGTCAATGGAACTCCCTAGTCAGAGCGTGTGCAAACGATAAAATTCAACATTATACTGCATCTTATGCCGTCGATTTCTGTTAGCATGATAGTGTAGTGCGATAAGGAGGTAGTTGGTGTTGCAGGAACGAGAGCTGTTTCAGGGATTGATGAAAGCCGGGGGGATTTTCCTGCTGGTCAAGGGTATATATCTGCATAGCTTATGGGGTATTGACACTCTGGTCTATCAAGGCTATCGATCTCATAATGGACTGATACCATCCGTGCTTATAATAATGGGGATATTGCTACTGGTAGGATCAACTGCTATTACGCGATTTGCTTATGCCGATAATGACAGTAAATGCTCTTGGTCGGCAATTGTGTGGATGGGAGTTAAGCTGTTAGGTGTGTGGTTGATCTATCGACAGATTATTGTGCTAGTCAGCATGGCGGATTACTGGAGAATGAATTGGTTGGTACCGGAAATGACCCAGTCTATCCAGGGAGGATACTGGGTGATTCAGTTGGTGATCGCTATGGCAGCACTGGTGTTGGGACTGGTATTCATACGCTGTCGGACTGAACTTAAAAGTAATCGGGGAGGGGTGCAATAATATGCTACAGGAAAGAGATGTGTTCAGGGAAATTATACGCCTGCTGGGCCTGGCTTTGCTGGTATACGGACTGTTGACTCTGCTTCAGTCGGGGACGGCTTTATTATATACTTCTTTTCAAAATCATTTCCCCTGGTTACAATTGATCCAGCCAATGGCTTACGCTTTGACCGGCCTGATATTTCTAAAGTGTCCTGCTTCTATAGCGTCTTTTGCCTATCCCCGAGAGCAATCAGTAGACTGGAGCTACAAAAACATCTTGATAATGGGTGTTAAACTAGCTGGGATATGGTTGATCCTGACCCATTTAGGTACATTTCTGCGGCACCTAAACTATTACTCAGAGCAGATCCCTTTGGTGGGACGCTATCAAGTCTTGACTCACAGTCTATGGCCAGCTGTTGCGATCTATGTTGTTATTATTATAATAGGTATGATCATGTTCCTTTACCAACCCCGGATAAAAGATGACCAATCATGATTATGAGAGATTAGGATCCTTCCATTCAAGAGTTCAGTGACGGAGTGTCATGGGAAAGAAATACCTTAAATCTGCGGAAAGGAGAAGCCACACCCCGCGCTTCTTCAAAACATCCGTGAGGGCCACCCGAACAACCGGCTGCAACCACTGCAAAAGTGAGTGAAAAGATAGTATAATGGTTGCCAGGGTTTTAATCTGACCTAACAAATATGTTAGAATTAGCCTATATCGCAATTCACAGTAAAAGGAGTCGTTTATTATGGGCTGGAGTATAACACAGTTCAGGGGCGAAGAAATAATTGAAATAGCAGTGCAGATGGAACAAGCGGGGAAGTTGTTTTATGAAAAGGCATCCCAGGTTGTTGCAGATGCCCGCTTGCAAGAAGTATTGATCTTCCTTGCCCAAGAGGAAGATAAACATATTCAGGATTTTACCAAGCTGGGAGAGAAGCTCCATTACCATTTCCTTCCCGGAGAATCCTATGCCGGAGAATATGAAGATTATGTCAGGTCCTTGGTAAACAGCCATATTTTTAATGTCAACCAGGTAGAAGATCTGGTAAAAGAGGCCAAAAGTGATAAAGACATTCTTCAGTTAGCACTTAGTTTCGAAAAGGATTCCATCATCCTATTCCAGGAGTTCAAAAACATGGGCAACCAAGCCGCTCAAGAGATCATAGAGGAATTGATCAATGAAGAAAGAGGACATATAAAGAGAATAGGTGCCATGTTAAAAGATATGTAAGGATAATAGTTCATGCTAGCCGGTTAGGATTTTGATCTCGACCGGCTTTCCCATGAAGAAGTATTCCGCAATGTAAGGAGTGCGGTAAATGGGCAATAAGAAATATCAGCTTTGATACTTGCCATTTTAGTGTGTCCCCAATTGACATTGGTAGATACCTGGTATATACTTATTTTAGAGGTGATTAAGGTGTACACAACCATTCAAAAATGGGGAAATAGCCAGGCTGTACGTATCCCTAAAAGTATTTTGGAAAAGGCTAAACTTCAAGAAAGTGACCAGGTGGAGCTTAGGGTTCAAGAAGGCAATGTTATTATTATTCCGGTGGGTAAACGGAAGTCACTTGCTGAACGAATTGCAGAATACGAAGGTGATTATGTATGTCAAGAATGGGACACTGAAAAACCCGTGGGCAAGGAGATTTGGTGATGTCTTATATACCTGAACAGGGTGATATTATATTTTTGAATTTTGATCCCCAGATTGGTCACGAGCAAAAAGGCAAAAGACCTGCTTTTGTCATAAGTAATAATGTTTTTAACCGCTTTACTAAGCTTGCCATTGTTTGCCCTATTACTAACACAGATAGGGATTTTCCTCTCCATGTCCGATTGGATAAAAGAACAAAAACAACTGGCGTTATTATGTGTGAACAAGCAAAATCGCTAGATGTATCAGCAAGGGGAATTAGCTTTGTAGAAAAGGTTCCCAAAGACTTAGTGAAAGAAGTTATTGATATTATCACCTCTTCTGTTGAATTGATTTAGTAGAACATAGTAGAATGGAGAACCGTCCCCTGTTCTACCATCATCCTATTCCAGGAGTTCAAAAACATGGGCAACCAAGCCGCTCAAGAGATCATAGAGGAATTGATTAACGAAGAAAGAGGGCATATCAAGAAAATAGGCACCATGTTAAGAGATATGTAAGGACAATAGGTCGTGTAGCCGGTTAAGATCGAGAATCTTAACCGGCTTTACTTATTTCATACATGAGAAAATTATTACAAAATAATTGTGTAAGTGATTTAGGACTTTCAAACGTCATTTTATAGGGCTAAAGGACGAAAAACTTCTAAATCTGCGCTTTGCCATTCTAATTTAGACGTGCAACAATAATTGGTAATAATAGCAATTATCTGCCTTATGAATATATGAACGCTTGCACTAGCTTCCCCGTAGGTGATCCTTTGAGTTCGTCCGTTATTGAGATTTTGAATTTAAAGTCCTTTAGTACCTTCATATGAAATGATAATTCATGGGACTTTTCTCATGGCTACTAAAGATAGCGAGCCGGACTAGACATATTGGGCGAAAAACCAAAGAGATCATAGCAGGTGGTCGAAAACCGGAATCCTCTGTCAAACCCGGCTAGAAATATTTGCCATAACATGGAATATTCGTGGCAGGTCATATATGGGGAGAAGGTGAGAGAAGTGAGCAAGACTTTTGGGCAGATAAGTAATATCACGGCTATGGCGACAAGCGTGTCTAATTGTGTGGAACAGTATCCGAATAGGGATGTGGAAGAATTATTAGGCATTTTGCGTATGAGCCGCCGCCCGTTTTATGAATACTTGTTAGGTTTAAGTGACCAATCCTCTGTATGTGAGGACGGAGTGTTCAAAGTAATGGACGGCAACAAGAGGCTTACCGTGGAAGCAGTTGAACAATACTTGACTGCCAGCCGTGGAGACAACAGGCCCAAACGATCAGAAAGAATTCTCTATCTTTACAATCTCTTGCACCGTAACCTTCCTCATGGGGGAGTTTCTTTTGATGAGATTCTCAAGCAATATCTCACCTTGTTGGAACACAGCACCAGCCACATTCCCAAAGTAGACTCCATCAGGCGCATGATTTATCGGGACATAGACGAGCTCGAAAAAATCGGCATCATCGTAGACCGACCGGCTACCGGCAGCAGCAAATACTCTCTAAGAGATAAGTACTTGCCTAAGCTTTCCTTTGAACAAGCTTCCTCCTTATATGTCAGCATGCTGCTTTTCGAAGATACCATTCTGGATCAGATGAGCAACTCAGCCAAAAAAGAATTTGAAAAGGCCTTCTTTATAAATTCACCCGAGGAGGCAGCCAAAATAAATGATCGCATTCATGTAGTGGGAGATACCCTGGTTAGTCCGAAAGAAATGGGAAATAAGTTTACCAAGCTGGTTACGGCGGTCATAAATAGTTATCAAATCGAGATCACCTATTTCAAACTGGAAGGAGAGATTTCTCAGCGGATCATAAAGCCGTTGGGACTGGTTTTCAAACGTGGTGTCTGGTATGTAGTGGCTGAGGATCCAAATAAGGAAGAATATCGGACATTCCGAGTCGATCAGATCTTACAAGCGTCTTTAACAAATATAATGTTCGAATATCCAGAGGGTTTTTACCTAGCTGAACATATTGGCAGCAGCTGGGGAGTCTTTACCAATGATGAGGTGCAAAAGGTCAGATTGAAGTTTTCCTCAGCGGTAGCTACCCGGGTAAAAAGCCTTCGTTACCATCGCAGCCAGGAAGTGATCCGGGAACTGGAGGATGGCTCGGTTATTATAGGCTTAGAAGTCTGCGGCCTTATTGAACTAAGGGGCTGGCTCCTGCAGTGGGGTCCCCAAGTTGAGGTTCTGGAACCGGAGAGTCTTCGTCAGGAGATGTTAAACACCGTCCAGGAGATAGAAGAATTGTATCAAGTTTGATAGGTTTACCACGATTTACGTGACAATCCAAGAAAGTGGGCACCAACCAGTTCCGCTCAACATCTTAGTACAAAGATCCTTAACGGGATTAGCTTTTAGCCATCTGTTCAAAACTTGCATATAAAACTAGAATTTTGAAACATATGGTTAAGACTTGTTAAAATATCGATATAAAGGCTAAGAACCAAGATATATGGAAATTGTTATATTATATACAATATGTAACAATATTTGGCAACTGGTTATGAATCAGTAGATTGCTTAGAGATTTGTGCTAGCTTCCATTGTAAGTAATCTTTAAGTTCGTTCAAGATCTCGGTTTTTGTTTCTGCACTTAGATTGGAGGTGTCTAATAGCCTCTGAAAGTCCTGGGCCAATTGAACGGTGGGGCTAGAATTGATTCTTGGGGCTTCATTACCTAATAAATAATCAGTACTCACATGAAAAAAGGCAGCCAGTTTTAGCAGTATATCGTAATTCGGGTCAAATGCCGCTCTCATAATTAGATACAGCCGAGCGAGATATACCTAGCCTTTGAGCCAATTCAGACTGACTCAGGTTAGCTTGTAATCTTAGAGTTTTCAAGACCTTGCCACTATTCATGTATTTAAGTATAACAGAATATTTTTTGGTGTGACATATTAATGTCACACAGACATGCTAGGGTTAAATTAGAATAGGAGGGAGGTCTTTCCTTTTGAAGATAGAACTGGATACATATGATTTCGACATTATATTGGCCTGTTTTTGGCTTAATGAGGATGGCAAGTGGGAAGGAACTATAAAAAAGAACCTGGATGATAATACCAATGCTAAGATAATTGTGTCTGACAAGATTACACTCGTGATTCGTCAACCAGGCGAGCCCAACTAACTGACTTCTGTCTTTTCAAGAATAAGAGGCTTCTTTTTTTTGGCTGGCAAGGACACATTATGTGGCACATAAATACCTGCCAGATACAAGTGTGTCGCAAATGGGGGTGAGGCGAGATATTGGCAGTTATTATTGTTGAAAAAAGGGAAAAGGGGGAAGATCTTTGAAAAAGCGCAAAGTTGTAGGGATTTTAACGTTATTGTTTTTTATGTTAGCCTGTTGTAACCCTATAGGCCTGGCAAGTCCCATGAGTGACATTGCTGGACACTGGGCCGAAGCTTCCATTGTGAAAATGGTAGACCAAGGCATAATCAGCGGCTATCCAGATGGGACATTCAAGCCAGAAGGGAAAATTACCCGGGCTGAATTTGCCTCTTTATTAGTGAGAGGATTCCAACTGCCCATCGGAGGCAGTAAAGTGTTTAGCGACACGGCTAACCACTGGGCTAAAGACTTTATTGCCGCCGCTTATTCCCAAGGAATTATCAGCGGCTATAGTGAGTACGAATTTGGGCCCGATGATCCCATTACCCGGGAACAAATGGCAGTAATGATTGTCAAAGCCGCTAGGCC
>DBRE01000018.1 GCA_002305535.1 Syntrophomonas sp. UBA1376 | reverse complement strand
GCATGGTAGCGTGCCAGACTGAGCACCTCTCCATCAATATCTGTCCCGCGAATCTTCAACTGCATATCCCTTTTTATGAGATCCCGAGCTTCCGAACGGGCTCGGTTCCATAGCTTTTTGGGTATGATCGGCCATTTCTCGGCATCAAATTCCCGATTTAGCCCAGGAGCCTGATTTAAGGCCATTAGCGCGGCTTCAATGGGTATGGTTCCTGAGCCGCAAAAAGGATCCATAAGCAAACGATCCGGGTGCCAGCGACTTAAATCGAGCATGGCCGCCGCCAGAGTCTCCTTGAGAGGCGCTCTAGCACTAAGTTTGCGATAACCGCGTTTGTGCAGACCCACTCCACTGGTGTCCAGGGTCAAAGTGACCACATCATTCAATATGCCTACTTCAATAACATAACGGGAACCGGTCTCTTCAAACCACTGTTGGTGATAGCGCTCCTTCATGCTTTCCACCACCGCCTTTTTGACTATGGCCTGGCAGTCAGGAACACTGTGCAATTGTGAACGTACTGATTTGCCGTTGACGGGAAAGGCCGCATCTACCGGTATCCAATCGGCCCAGGGCAGAGCACGGGTGCGGTTAAAGAGCTCTTCAAAGGAAGTGGCTGTAAATTCACCCATTTTCACCAGCACGCGATCCGCGCTGCGCAGCCAGAGGTTAGAGCGGCAGATCCCTTCCAGGTCTGCCCGATAATTCACCCGTGCATTTTCCACCATCATGTCTTCATAGCCCAGTTTGCGTACTTCTCTGGCTACAATAGCTTCCAAGCCAAATGAAGCGGTGGCGATCAACTCTATTCTTGACATAAATAGCACTCCATCCGTACTCCGTTTTATTGTTTACTTCTATGGTTTATTAAATCACACCTTTATTGCCTGTCTCATCAGTATTACTAGTCTTCTCTTGTTGGGTTCACAAGTAAGTAGTAAAATCAGGAAAACAGGGTGGCTGTGTGGAGTTCCTATATGAACCAGGTTTTATCCTTTCCCCAAATNNGGTAAGGGAGCCGCTGTAGCTAATACGTATTTCTTACAGCTGGATACTGGAAATTATGTTATTGATCCGGCCTGCGGCCAAAGAAGGCTGCAGCAGATCAAAGCCCGTTTGCCTTTTCAGGAATACGCTGTGCTGCTCACCCATTCTCACCTGGACCACAGCGCCAACAGCGGAGCTGCTCCTTTCATTAATGCGCAGGTGATCTGCCATCCCCTGGTAGCAGGTAAAATTAATAATCTTAAACGCAATTATACCGATATTACGGCCGAGATGGTCAGAGTATTCGGAGTGCACGGGTTCTTTGGCCGTACTGGTATGCTCGGCCCCCCTATGATCAAACAGCTGCAGTCGATACAAAAGCTGTCTCCGGCCCTTTTCAACCGAATTCTTTATGCTGTCAGCCTGGTCATATGCCGCCGCAATGTGGGCAGGGTTTACCCTCCCGTTCGCAATGTAACTTTTTTGAGGGAAGACCAGCGAACCGATCTATGCTTTGCAAACACCCTGTTTCGGGGATGGCCCCTGAGCGAAGACCTGTTTGCGCTGGAAACCCCAGGACACCAGGATGACCACCTTTCTTTTTATGTTCCCGACCGTAAGATAATGTTTGCCGGTGACCTAATAAGTTTTTTGAATCCCAATGATATCCTGGACGGTAGCCTAAAAGATACCCATACCTGGATGAAGAGACTGCTTCAACTAGCCGAGGCTGGGGGCATAGACATCCTGGCTATTAGTCATGCCCTCCCTTTGATCGGAAAAGAGCAGGTCATCACCTACCTGCGCTCCGTGATTGCCAAACAAGAAGACACCTTTAATACGGTTGCGGAAATAGTGGCTTCATGTCCCGACAAAAGTGATTTTGACAGTATTATGTCCAAGGTCTACGCTCATGAATCAGAACTGATGAAGAAAATACTGAAGATCAATTATCCCCGCACCGTTTCCTTCATTGATGTTTACGTATATTTATATCTAAAAGAATATTTTCTATTTCCGAACCATGGGTCCACTATGAGGTGAGATGGTCAATGATCAGGGCGCCTTTTGCAGACCCACCATGTTAATTAAATTGAAATCTTGGCGCGTTCCCGCATAAAAGCTATCTCGCGATCAATATCGCCTTGAATCTCAGCGATACGCTGCTGGGCATCAGAGCCTTTGAGCAAGCGATTGAAGCGGCCTTGCTTCATTAGATATTCCTCTACTGGGGCGGCGTCCTTTTTGCCATTGATGATAGGTGCGGTGGGGTTATTAAAGCTGATATTCCCGTTTTCGGCTTCCCATAACAGCCAGGCACCACTTCGTACCGCCATCCGGCTCATCTGTACAGTATCTGCCATATCAAATTGCCAGCCTAGATAGCAAGGCGCCAGGATCTCGATATATTTCATGCCCGGGGTGTTTTTGGCTTTTACTACCTTATCATACAGGTCTCCGGGATAAGCCACCGTAGCCGTAGCTACGTAAGGGATATTGTGTTCCAGCATCAGCAAGGCCATATTTTTCTTGGGCTGGCTTTTGCCGGTGGGGGTGGTGGTAGTAAAGCTGCCGCGGGGAGTGGCACCACTGCGTTGCACGCCGGTGTTACTGTAGGCTTCGTTATTATAGCAAAAGTGTATGATATTATCATTACGCTCGGCGGCAGCCGAAAGAGATTGGAAACCTATATCGTAAGTGCCTCCATCCCCCACCCAACTGAATACTGTAGGTAGCTCACCAGGCAGTCGCCCCTTTTCCTTCATTACTTCCAGGGCGTGAATAACGCCAGAAGCCGAAGAGCCCGCAGTAGCAAAGCAAATATTAAGTCCGGGCCAGTTATAGCCCAGTTTAGGGGTCATCCCCATGCTGGCTACCGAACAGGAGGGCGTCAGGAGCATGATGGCGTTAGGCCCCAGGGCCTTACCCACGATACGCAGAGCCATAGTGGCGGGACATCCACCACACGCCCCATTGCCGCTTAAGACTTGCTCGGTATCCGGCAGATTTTTAATACTGGTAGTCATATTTCATCCAGTCCTTTCCTAGACTATGCCTTATTCCTCCATCATGGCGCGGATCTCATCCGCCATCAAGCGGCGAGGCAGATCGATGCCGCCAATGCCCATTACCCGGTTTTTCACGGTGATGTCATTGCGGCGACCAAAGAGCGCCCCCTTCAGCTCCTGTGCCAAAATTCCGCCTGGGTGACCATAGTTATAGTTGCGATCCAAGACCATCACCTGTGCATTTCGCGGCAGTACCTGAATGATATCCTCGCTAGGAAATGGCACTACCAGGCGCGGTCTCAATAAACCAGCTTTGATGCCCTGTTGGCGCAGTATATCCACGGAAAGTCTTAATTCGGCTGCCATGCTGTTGACAGCCAAGGCGACCACTTCAGCATCTTCCAGCCGATAGGTGTCGATGGTATCACCATCCCACATACCGGTGATTTCCTGATATTCCCGGGCGGCTTGCTTCACCAGCGGGATCGCTGCCAGTATATCGTCAGCCAGCATCTGGCGGAAAGTGGCATATTCCGCCGCCATAGTTACGTTACTAAAGGAAGAGGGATGAGCCGGATCGAGCCGCCATTCCGGTTCGAAAGGAGGCAAAAAGCGGTCGATGTCTTCCTGAGGCGGCAGGGTGAGAGGCATCAGACAATGGGAGATAGCAAAGCCATCAAAGTTGACCATTATGGGGATATTTATCTGTTCGGCCACCCGAAAGGCCTGCAAGATGGTGTTGAAGACCTCCTGGTTAGATGAACAATGGTATTGGATCCAGCCGGTATCGCGCTGGGCAAATGAATCCTGATGATCAGCCCAAAGAGTCCAGGGAGCAAATATGCCGCGATTGACGTTACACATTACCACCGGCAAACGCCCCCCGGAAGCCATGTGTAAAACTTCGTGCATATATAGCAAGCCGTTGGCGGAAGTAGCAGTGAAAACACGAGCGCCGGCGGCGGATGCGGCCACGGCTGCTGCCATCGCGCTGTGTTCTCCTTCCACCGGAATGAAGCGGGCGTGCAGTTCGCCATTTTCAACCATGGCGGCTAATGCTTCCATTATGGCGGTCTGGGGAGTGATAGGATAGCCAGGCACCACATCTACCCGGGCACTTTTGACCGCCAAGGCGGCGGCATGGGCGCCGGTATCCATTATGACCTGTGCAGCTGCTTTCATGATGCTACTCCTCCTTTTGCATACTTATCGCCCCGGTGGGGCATTCGGTAGCACATACGCCGCAGCCTTTGCAGTAACGGTAATCAATGTTGGTTTCATAACGATCGATAACTGCTTCCGGGCAATATACCCAACACAGCTGGCATTGGTTGCAAAGCTGGACATTGACCACTGGACGGTGGGTTCGCCAGGATCCAGTGTCACCACCAGCTCCCTTCATGGGCCAGGAAATAGGCCGGTAAGCTTTGGTAACTGATTTCATTTGTTTCCATTCCTTTCACTATATCCCCAATAGACCACTAGAGGTTGATCTGAATTACTGATTTGTAAGCCTTGCTGGCAGCGCCCAAGTTGCGCTCCCCGTTGTGACCCGGCCATTTATTCACAATGGTCTGTTCCATGATATGCTGGGGAATATTTAAGACCCGGCAAACCGCACCAAAAAGCGGAATATTTATAAAGGGCCCATCAGCGGAAATCAATCCTGCCTCCCGGGCAATGGCTTCGGCATCCACCTGCCAGGTGGGATGTTTTTTTACCGCTACCGCCTGGGGAGCATTGATGATCACCGTGCCGGTTTCATGAATGCCTTCACTGATGGCTGCTTCGGTAAGTTTTTCGCTCATTACTACCACATAATCCGGCAGTTCGCATTGACTGTGTGCGTAGATGTTAGTGGGAGACATACGCACCGCTGCCCGCACCGGAGCCCCACGGCGTTCTACTCCAAAGAAGGGCAAAGCCTGCCCCTGTTCGCCGTTTTCCAGTGCCGCCTGCGCCAACAGATGAGCCAGGGTAACGGAACCTTGCCCGCCAAACCCGTTGATGCGTAATTCTAACATATTGATCCTCCATTCTTCCTCTGGTGTTGCCTGAGGCTATGCTATGCCGCCTGCGGATAAAAAATAAACCCTTCGCTCAGATTTCTGAGACGAAGGGTTTCTCCGCGGTACCACTCAAATTAACGGCTCAGGCCGTTCACTCCACTAGGATACGAGTCTATCAAACCTGTATCCCTTCCTGTTAACGGCGGAAGTTCCGTCCGAGCCTACTTTTCAAAAAATGATTTCGGTCGGCCACTCCAGGGTGAGTTTGGCTTGCCTTTTCGACCGCTTCCCACCAACCAGCGGCTCTCTGTCTCCCAAGAATCAGCCTACTATTCCCTGTCATCGTATTTTGCGTATTGGATTTATTATAATGACCTGCAAATTTTCTGTCAATAAACTTTTCCCTGCTCTGTCTTAATCTGTAAGGGGTGACGTATCAAAAGCTCAAATCCATTGCTCAGACAACAAAAACTCGCGTATATTCATATGTTTTATGCCATTCCTGCTCATATCAAATTCATCATATGATACAACATACTTGGGAAAATGATCCCTGATCATATCATATGTCCCGAATTCACGTTGGATCGTTTCATCGGATGCCAGCAGATAAGCCACCTGAACATAGAACTTTTGATCTTGCTTCTCAGCAATAAAATCAATCTCCTTCTCTCCTGCTTTTCCAACCGTAACCTGGTATCCTCGCCGCAGGAGTTCCATATACACGATGTTCTCAAAAATGAGATTAATATCCCTTATGTTTCCGCCGTAAACAGCCTCCCTGATTCCGTGGTCGGCAATGTAGTATTTTTCATTGACAGTGAGAATTTTTTTTCCCTTCAAATCCTGCCGGCGAACTCGATAGAACAGAAACGCATCTTCACATGCCTTGATGTAGTTCAGTATTGTTTCTGGTGCAACCTTGCGCCCCTCGCTTTTGAGATACTTTGAAATGGCCGTAGCCGAGAAGTTAGTCCCCACATTTGCCGTAATATATGCGATGATACGCTCCAGCATATCAACATCCCGGATGCTGTTGCGTTTTACGACATCTTTAAGGACAACGGAGTTATAGAGGTCTTGCAGGTACTGGCGGCTGGGCTGTTCTGCATAACGGAGGTTGCTCAAATATGGCATTCCGCCGTAGGTCAGATAGCGGGTAAACATCGTTCTCGAATCGGCGTCAGGAAAAACAGTATGATATAGCTCCGAAAACTCACCCAAGGAAAAGGGATAAATCACAAACTCTACATATCTTCCTGCCAGGTACGTGGCCAACTCTCCCGAAAGCAGCTTGGCATTTGAGCCAGTGATATAGATATCGCAGTCAAATTCAACCCGAAAGGAATTAATGCACTTTTCCCAACCAACAACTTCCTGAATCTCATCAAAAAAGAGATATGACTTATCAGCAATGCCCTTTACCCGCTGCGAAACTTCGTGGTGCAGTGCCTCGGCAGAGCAAAGATGTGCGTTGCTCATATTCTCAAAGTTGATAGAAATAAACTGATTCTCCTTTACGCCAGAGGCAACCAGTTCTCGCTGAATCAACTCCAGCATGACGGACTTTCCGCTCCGGCGGATTCCCGTTAAAACCTTAATAAGCTCATTTCCGATAAAAGGACGGATACGGCTCATATATAATTCTCGATTAATCATAAATAAACACACCTCCCTTGCCATGTCTGCACCAACAATATCACAGTCGTATCTTTGATTCAAGGTAGCTTTTTAAGTTGTATAAGTTACAGCTGACAAAACCCAAAATGGCTTGGTAAGCCTGATGGCTGCTATATCGCATAATAGCGCTACATATGCCCTTGTGGAAACAGATATTGACAGCACCCTCACCTTCGAAGTGACCAATTCTATGCTAACAGGCAGCATTGGTGATCCTCTGGGCAGCCTCTCGTTTTAGGGTCGACTACCCCGCCAGCTCCGTAAAGTGACCAAAAGCAAATCGGTTTTTCCAACTGACGACAGCCTCTTAAAAATGCTGTACCTGGCCATGATCGACATCACCAAGAAATGAACCGACCAGAGGCAGGATTAGGGGCAAATCCATTCTCAGCTCGAAATCTTCTTTGAGGATTGCATCAGATAGGATTGACCACTACCGCTGTTAACGTATAATCCCATTCTAAAGGGGGTAGCTGACTATTGCATCCAACTGCCCCCTCAAAGATACTGCCTTATTTTACGTCCATTTGGACTTTACACAAAGTTCGGGATACACCCAATTTGTGGGCACTCCCAGCATTTCTTGTTCACACAGAATTGCTTCCATGGTAATTAGGTTGAATAGCTGTTGACATGTACCCGTTTATGTTTATTTAGCGTAAAATGAATCTAATCCTTTCCCTACTGGACTAAAAAATTGTCCATACCCTTCAACTCCAATTTCCTCTTTTCTTTGACTAAGCAACCCCTCAATCAAATATATTATATCCTCCCTATCACTTTTACTCATATTCCCCCAGTAAGCTGTAGCTTCGATTATTAATTCTCCTTTACTGTTAAAATACACAGCTGTACAAATAGCTGGATGTCCGGGTGCGTTTAAGGCCTCTCTTATTTCATTGGCCAATTTATTTTGCTTATCTAAATTACTATCTTGATGTGTTTGGGGCACAGTTTTAATAAGGTTATTTATTTTAACATAGACTCCTTCTTTATTACCTTGATAAATATAATAGTCAGCTTTTAAACTCCAATTCTCAACAGACTCTTCAAAAGGTAAATTTTTATTAATTATACTATCTCTCCACTGGCTATTCTCTTTCCAATATGGTGATAAAATACACAGTAACCTATCCATTTGCTTTACTTCATCTGAAGTAATTTCAGCATCTTCTGTTTTAGAAATAAAGTAGATCATCTCTACCCAGTGAAGTTCTTGTTTTTTGTCTTTATTAGGTAATATGGACAGTAAATACTTATCGTTATCGAGACTTAAAGTATATATATCAGCGCCTAGCTCTTTATTACCATCCCAATTAGCAAACTCCCTTAATAATAGTTCTATAGTTATGCCATTCAATTCTTCCGATTCTAGTTTAAGTTGTGTATTTGCCTCTCTTACATCCTCTTCTTTATGGTTTTCAGTTGAACAGGAGCTTATTAAGATTAATGAAAGAAATAAAGCCACTATAGTAATTATTTTGAAACTTCTTTTCATTTTCATTTCTCTCTTTCATGCTTTTAGTTCCGCTTCATCTGGATAGTGCTGTAACTTTACAATATTATGTATATTCCTTATAAAATTCCAAAATCCTCCTATGTGAATTCGTTGGCAATCTCCGCTGGTCTCCACCATTCGTACTTGTTCACCCAATGCAGAAATAACTTGATCTGCGGTTTATAATCGAGAACATAAGGTAAACCTTTAAATTGGCACAAGATATGACCTCAATATATTGAAAAAAGGGGTCCGCTCTAGGTCTGAAAACCCCTTAGTATTTACGGGCACTACCTATGCTTATTTCTTTCAACAATAAATGTGAGGTTCTAACTCATGAGGCCGGGTTCAGTCGCCTACTCGCCGCTCTCACCTCGCGTACTAAGCTCATAATATCTTCTTCGCTATTGACTCCCGCCTTTTCAAAATCACCGCTCATTTCCTTTTGCAGGGTGCGCATGGCATAGAAATTCGCGTTCATCACAATGGCATAATCGCCTTCACAGATGAAGATAACTCTGTCTCCTTCGGAGATTTTTAATAGGTTTCGGATTTTCTTGGTATAGTAACCTGGCCTATGGACATTACTTTTGCGTTTTTAATCAGGGGAACTTTCATGAGTAGCCTCTTTTCAGTGAGATATTCCCTACTTATCCTACTTTGTAGTATATTTATAGCAGAAAACAATAGGGGCGCTGCGTTGCGCCCCTGTTTTAATCGTAGGGGGTGGCACGGGGATGCGACCGCTGTCCTTACAAAAAGATACCCCCTCGAGGCATATCACTGCAAGAAGCAGAATTGCTCGAGGGGGTAATCTGGGGTTTTGTGGTTATTAGTTAGTTCTATTGGTCAAATCGTCACTTGCTAATTGCAACTCTATATTACGTTTTCCGTACATTATGCGGATTATTACCACTGTTTTATCTTCTTCTTGAACCACATAAAAAACCAAATAACTATCTATTGGCAAAAATCTTAGCCCCTTGCTATGCCAAGGCTCTTCTTGATAAAGCTGGTGCCGCAAAGGCATTTTATCCAATCTTATAATTGATCCCATTATTCTATATGTTTGACTTCTCGCTATTTCTGGTGCTCTTAAATCAAAGGCGATATATCTGTAAATGTCTACGATATCTTGTTCTGCTTCTTGAGTATAAACAATTCTATAGTTCATCGCCATATTCCCGCTTAACTCGCTCTGCTACTCGATCAGCAGCTACAACCCTACCCTCATTTAAGTCTTTAAAACCCTTTTCTATTTCGCCGTTAAATTCTTCTGCGGTTAAATCTTCGTACGAGAGAGGCCTATTTCCATTTATCTTCACTTCAAAGGGTAACCCATTTTGCAAAACCACTTGCCTTAAAAAGATATTAATCGCGCTGGACATTGGTATACCCAACTGTTTTAGTACCACTTCCGCCTGCTGTTTAATTTCCGGCTCTACGCGAGCAAAAATACTTGTTGTTTTTGTCATTGACACCACCTCCTAGCTACAATTGTATGCCAATGTATATCATTATGCAATACATCTCAAAAGGTGGCCAACAAAGCTTCCCCTGCCATGCTGCGCCATCCATGGCCGTCGGAACCCT
>DBRE01000081.1 GCA_002305535.1 Syntrophomonas sp. UBA1376 | reverse complement strand
CGGTCAAGCTGTGCTTCCAGATAAGCGGGTTGGGCAAGCAGGGCGGCTATTTCCTTGCCGCAATGATCATCCTGTAACCCATATATGACCGGCAGAGTTATGTTTCCCTCCAGCAAATCACTCCCGGATGGTTTACCCAGATATTCAGGAGTAGATAAAAAGTCCAATACATCATCTATTATCTGATAAGCCATGCCCATACTCACTCCATACCTTTGCAGATCATCCCTCTGTTGGGCAGGCATACTGGAAGCCAGAGCACCCACCCGGCAGCAGCATTCAAATAAACAGGCGGTTTTGCGGTAGATTCGCTCCAGGTAATCGGACAGTACCAATCCAACTGCAAAACTACTGGACAACTGCTCAATCTCGCCTGAACACATGATTTGGATAGTTCGCGTGACTGTGTCCAGGATAGCTGGAATATTGTGCTGATTTATCAAGCGAAAAGCAGTAGCAAAAAGATAATCCCCTAGTAATACGCTGGCTTTGCTTCCCCAGCGCTGATAGACACTCGCCTTCCCGCGGCGCAGAAGCGAACCATCCACAACATCATCATGTACCAATGAAGCCAGGTGGATCAATTCCAACGCCACTGCCCCATCCTGCACCACGTTCTGATCAGACGGATACAAGGATGAAGCCAAAAATACCAGGCGAGGCCGCAGCATTTTACCTGGTTCTGATAATAGATAGGATAACATCTGATCCAGTTCCGAGTTTCCTGTATTTAATATATTGTTCATGCGGGCACTTATGAAATCCATAGGAAAGGGCTGTTGATCGAAGGTTAAATCAGAAAAAATGAAAAGCACCTCTTATCTTCGCTTTTCCAAATAGTTTCCCCCTGAAATCGTTCCCTATACAGGGTCAATCATTTAAGATCCTCTGCTTGGTCTGCCGATGGGCAAAATCCTCCAGCCTGTCATTGAGAGTACCGGATATGGTAATCCCTTGGCGCTCAGCCATAGCATGAATGAAAAAGTCAGCTACCACGGGGTTCTTTGGTAACAATGGCCCGTGCAGGTACGTCCCGATCAAATTTTTATAACGCAAACCTTCCTGGCCGTCCTGACCATTGTTACCGAAACCCTCCAGCACTGTTCCAAAAGGCTGCAGAGTATCATCATGCAAGTAGGTTCGGCCGCTGTGGTTTTCAAAACCTACCACTGTGGTGGTTTCCTCGGTCAATTGGGAAGCGATAACGATATTGCCAATCAAACGATCGGGTTCATATATAGTATACAGATCGAAAAAACCCAGTCCTTTTAGCTTTTGACTATCCGCCGCCTCATAATAGCTGCCCAAAAACTGAAATGCCCCGCATATACATAGAGCTGGCAACCCCTTTTCAAGTTCTGCCCAGAGATCATCAGCCTGGCGCAACCAGTCCTTACTAGCCAGCCTTTGTTCCTGAGCAGAGCCTCCCCCCATAAAAAGCATATCGTAGGCTGAGTAGTCCAGGGATTCATGCAAGTTTATGGGCTCGATGATACAGTCATGTCCGTACCACTGCAGCCGTTTCTGAATACAAATGAGATTGCCCCGATCGCCATACAGATTCATCAAGCGGGGATATAAATGAGCAATGCGAAACTGTGCTATCTTACTCACCTCTCACCGTTAGTTTACGCCGGACATGACCTGGCTGTTTTCGTCCCTGACTTTTTCTGGCCAGACGAGACAGGATCTTGCCACTGGGAAACAGAGTAGTATAGGTACAGAGAAAATAGTAGACTTCTGCTTCGTTATTAAGACAGGCCTTGATGCCTGCTTCCAAATCAGATTCGACCTCAATGATTTCTTCGTCAAAGCCGGCATACTTAAATCGTAAAGCGGCATCCCCACTGCGCAATCCGGAGCAGGTAATACTCTTAACACCCGAATCAGTGCAACTGATAGCTTCCACCTGAGCATCCCATATCCAGGAGACATCGCGGCCATCGCCATGATTATCATTTAAGGCGAAAAACAATGCTTTACTGGATACATCTGTGTTAAGGGTAGCCAATGTTTGATTAAGACCAGTAGGATTCTTCACCAGCACTTGAATGGCCTTTTTATCACCGATCATAAATTGTTCCATTCGCCCCGCACGGGGTTGATAGCTGGCAATTGCCTTCTGGACGACATCATCCTGAATGCCCACTAGTTTGGCTACAGAAACAGCGGCCAGGATGTTATACGCGTTGTAAAAGCCCAAGTAGGGGCTGGAGATTTCCAGGTCGTTGACCATAAAACGTATTTCCGGGGTCATGCGCAAATTATGCCCGGTAAAGTTGCGGCGCGGGTTGTGACTACCGCAATTCGAACAATAAAACTTACCCAACTGAGCATAATGGAATCTCTCATATTGCAGCTCAGCCGCGCAAAAAGAACAAAATCGTCCTTCCCTGCTCTCGTCATCTTCCCATACATCGTAATCGGTGGGCTCAAAACCGAAATACCAGCAATGTAAGCCGGTGTCGTTGTGAAAATGTACCACTAACGGATCATCGGCATTAAGTACCAGTTCGATATCGGTATCACGCACAGCATCCTTGATCAAGCCTATAGTACTATCCAATTCCCCATACCTGTCCAACTGGTCACGAAAGAAATTGGTTATCAGAACCACTCGCGGGGTAAGTTCCTTTAAGAGTAACGGTACATTGGCTTCATCGGTCTCAAGTAAGGCGTACTCAAAAGAACGCTTGCCGAAAATATCGGATTCCTTGATAAATGCCGTAGTGATGCCGGTGATCATATTGGCTCCAGCTCGATTATGTACAAATGAATAACCCTTTTCCTCCAAGATACGGGCGATCATGTTAGTAGTGGTGGTTTTTCCATTGGTACCGGTAATAATGTACATCTCTTCTTTAACATTCCCAGCCAGCTTCTGCAAAATGTGAGGATCGATCTTGCGGGCTATACGACCAGGAAAAGCTGTGCCCTGGTTGCCTAGGATCCGGCTCAGACAAATCAGCAATTTCGCTACAGCAATGGCGGTTATAGTTCGTATGGTTTGCATTTTATTCTCCCATATGTTTTGGTCATAATAAATCTAGCATAACCGATGTCTAAAATAAACTGGGTTAAAAAAAAGGAACCTGTCCATGTCGGCAGGTTCCCCTAATGAGTAGCTTTTAAGACCCAAACCAGGCCCCAAAATCCAGCAGTCGTGGCTTACGAGGTATATATTGCTGCAGAAGGGATTGATAAACTCCCTCCAACTTCCGGGCCATGTTTTCGGAAGACATGCTGTAGGCCTTTTGTAAAGCCCCCTGTTTAAGCTCATTATATAAGGTTTCGTTTTCCAGCAGAGAGCAAATAGCCTGGCTGAATTCCTCTAAATCACATTCCGTTAGAATGCCATCGATCATATGATCCACCATGTCCATCACCCCAAAAGCCTTTACAGCTACCACTGGAAGACCGGCAGCCATTGCCTCGATCAATACCAAACCCTGGGTTTCTGTCATGGACGAAAACACAAAAAGATCAGCCGAATGGTAAACATGCTTTAAGGTCTCATAAGGGACAGCACCAGTAAAAAGAACGTCCCGATCCAACTGCAGGTCTAGGTTGGTAGCAAGCCGTTTCAGCTCGGATTCTATAGGTCCCTGCGCCGTTAATACCAAGGTGGTTTGCGGATCGCGGTCTTTTACCTGCCGAAAGGCCTTGATCAGAAACTCCAAGTTCTTTTCCTTGGTCAATCGCCCTAC
>DBRE01000118.1 GCA_002305535.1 Syntrophomonas sp. UBA1376 | reverse complement strand
TTGCGCGGGTTTTAGTTTTCTGGTGCTCTATTGAAGAAAGAAGAGGGCTAAAAATAATTCTAATCAGTACTCAAAGGCTTCCACCGGAACATCCAACACCGAAGTATCACCAGTTTTTACTATTTCAGCCACTGCCCAAACATTGGGAACTATATTCATAAGATAGTACCTGGCAGCGGCAACTTTACCAACATAAAAGCCATAGTCAAAATGATCAGCATTGATCTCCTGCAGTTTTCTCTGGGCTACCAAAGCTTGAGACAGGATCACCATTCCGCAATAGAGTTGCGCCGTGGCGGTAAGAATACGATGAGCATACAGGGGCATCATTCCATACTGCTTATTTCCAAAGTAACCCCCCATGGTCATCTGTATCTCCATATAACTGTTTAGCGCACGTTCCAAATTGGCAAATTCACGTTCCAGGCTCGAAGTGTTCTTATTGCTATTGATAAAATCCCGAATATCCTGCAGCCAGGCTGCAAAAGATGTCCCCTTCTTCTGAGTCCACTTACGACCTATCAGATCCATGGACTGGATATAGTTGGTTCCTTCCCAGATGGACAGCACCTTTACGTCGCGAGCGGACTGAGCCACTGGATAATCTTCGCAATACCCATAGCCGCCATATACCTGAATACAGTCACCAATTATGGGCCAAGCCTCATCTGAACAATAGGCCTTGATCAGCGGGGTAAGAACATCTATTCGATCGGATGCCTTCAACCGTTCCGCTTCATCCGGATCGTGGCTGCGAACATCGAAATATAAATAGGTTTGGAAGATCATGCCTCGCATAGCTTCAGCATGTGCTTTGGCATGTAGCAGCATTTTCTTAACATCTTCGTGGTTGATAATAGTGACCCTATCACCTTTTGGATTGGTCAGAGGACGCCCCTGAACCCGTTCTTTGGCGTATTGCGCAGCATTGAAATATGCGTTGGCCATTATGGATTGAGCTACATGCCCCGTTTGAGCCCGCGCTCCGTTCATCATCTGAAACATCTGGGCCATTCCTTCGCCTTTGCCATCGTTCTCACCGGGATCTATTCCTAAGAGCCAACCGCGACAGCCGTTGTTTTCCCCGAAAGTCACGGCAGTGGTAGCAGATCCTTTCATGCCCATCTTATGTTCGATTCCCAGAGCCTGGATATCATTATCCTCCAGACTACCGTCTTCATTAATCCAATACTTAGGTACCACAAACAAAGAGATACCTTTGGTTCCCGGTCGGGCACCTTCTACTCGCGCTAGAACCAAGTTAACAATATTGCTGCACATGGTGTGTTCTATGCCGGTGATAAATTGTTTGGAACCCTTGATCTTAAAAACACGGGGCTTCTCAGTGGGATATGCCTTGGTGAGGATATCGCCTACATCAGAACCAGCACTAGGTTCAGTGAGACACATGGTTCCAGACCATTCCCCAGAAAACATTTTCGGTAAGAATGTTTTTTTCAGGTCTTCGTCTCCAAAGGTTTGAATAAGGCCTGCGGAACCAGTAGTCAAAGCTATATAAGGTGCCCAGGAAGGGTTAGCTGAAGCGAGCATTTCCTGAATAGCTGCATATACCACCTCGGGCAGTACTCCTTCGGCCTGTTCATCAATATTAGAAGATCCAAAACCATTTTCCTGAATGTAATGAAATATGCTGGCAAAGGAATCCGGCAGTATCACCTGACCATTTTCAAAACGGGCCGGGTGTGCTTCGCCATTATCATTGGTAGGAGCTATCATGTCCTTGGCGATCTTAAACACCGGATCAATAATCATATCAATATCGTCTTTACTGTAGTAATCCCGAAAACGTTCATATGCGAAAACACGCTCGGTGGGCAGCCATTCCTGAAGAATAAACTTAAAATCTCTGGTATTATAAGCCCAATTAAATGCCATCTTTATACCTCCTGTTCCTATTCCTGCAGACAAGTGTTAGGCCAACAAGCTGATTAGTTCTGGGACGACTTCATGTAAATCAGCCGTTAAAACATAATCAGCCATTTGATTGATGACAGCATTTTCATCAGAATTAACTGCCACAATGGTTTTCGCATCTCTAATGCCAACCGTAAACTGAACCTGTCCAGAAATACCCAGTAGTATAGCTAGATCCGGTTTGCATTGTTTACCGGATAACCCAATGACCCTCTCTTCTGACAGCCACTTCTTATCAGTTGCTACCGGTTTTGAACAGGCCACTTGCCCTCCCAGTTTATTGGCTAGCTCTTCTACCATTGCCAGATCCTCTTTGCTGTTAAGGCCCTGTCCAACGGCTACTATTATATCTGCTTCATCAATGTTGACGCTGTCCTTGTCCTTTTCCTTTACTTCCAGGACTTTGATGCTGGAAGGTTTTACTGATACCTGGAGTTCGGTAACACTGCCTCCCTGGCCAGAAGCAGCAGAAAAGGTCTTGGGAGCAATAGCTATTACCTGCCTATCACTCTCAATATACTGAGTAGCTATGGCAGCCCCTCCCAGAGCATTCCTTCTGCATTCTATACGACCATCTTTTCCCTGCAGGTCTAATACATCTGTTATACAACCTGCTCCTATGGCTTGGGCCAAACTACCTGCTAATTCTTTGCCACTCCGGTCAGATGACAATAGCACGACATTAGCCGCCATTTGTTGAACTGCCTGAGCCAGGCTATCGGCCATAGCTCCAATATCAGCTGGTACTAAACCAGAAGAATTGATCGTATAGACATCGGCACCGGCTGCAGATAACATTTGAGCTTGTGAATCATTATTTACGGTAAGCGCCTTGATTTCATCCCCAGAAGTGGCAGCCAGGGCTCTGGCCGCGCTTAATAATTCTAAGGCCAGGTTGTCTTTAGCACTGTATATCATAATTCCAGCCATCACCATCTACCCTCCAATCAAGTTCTCATTCTTGAGCGCATCTAATAATTGTGAAGCATTATTTACTTTTATCTGTTTACGGTTGGACTCTGGAGCCAAAATATCAATAGTAACTACTTGGTTTTTATGATCCGAACCTAAATCTAAATCTTCCAAATCCTGTACTGTTTTGGGTTTTCGACCTGCCTTTAGGATCTGGGTGACCGAAGGTATGCGTGGCTCATTAATGCCCGACTGTACCGTAATTACTGCCGGCAAACTGACTTCCACCACTTCCTCAACATCCTCCAAAGTACGGACTACTATGGCAGTATCTCCCTTTATTTCAATAGCACTGGCATAGCCAACCATTGGCAAATCAAGCAATTTGGCTACCCGTGGCCCCATTTGTCCGGAATAATTATCGCCGCTGCCTTCCCCAAACAACAATAGATCCACATCTTCCAGTTGTTTGATTGCCTCAGTCAATACCTGAGCAACGATACTGCTATCTGCATCATCTAATGCGTTATCATCAGTGATCAAGAAAGCCTCATCCGCTCCAGCCGCCAAGGCTTCTTTTATAGTGTCCTCCAGTTCCTCATTTCCCGCTGACACGACGGTTACTTTTCCATCTCCATAAGATTCCTTTATTAACACAGCTGCTTCCAAAGCATTTTTGTCAATATTGCCGAAAGACTTGGGAACATCCGCCAATACCGGACGTCGGTTGCTAAATCTGATTTGCTGAAGATCAGGAATCTGCTTCATTGCCACCACTAAATTCATAGTCTTTCTACCTCCCTCGGTGGTTAAAAGTATATTGAACCGTATCTATTCTGGCACCCAGGTGTACATTCTGATAAATGAAGACAAATAACCAGTAACAGGCTATGCGGCTGGATCCGCATCCCAATTCTTGATACTTGGTACTGCCTTCCTTGTCTGCAGAAGAATAATGGGAACCAAAAGGTTCCCATTATTCTATCTGGGTGCTACTCGCCAGTGTACACTGGTTTACGTTTTTCGAAGAAGGAGGCAATTCCCTCTTGTTTATCCTTACTGTTCAAGCCGTAACATGATTGGGCTTGTTCGAACATTTGAGCCGCATATACACTGCTTTCAGCAGCCATATTGATGCCCTTTTTGGCAAAATTGATCGCAGCCGGAGGAAGACCACTGGTACGGCGGGCTAGCTTAAAAGCAGTCTCATACAGGTTATCTTTGGCTACCACTTTTTCTACCAGACCTATCCGCAGTGCTTCCTGAGCATCGATTTCCTCACAGCAAAGCAGCATACGTTTGGCCTGCCCCGTCCCCACCAGTTTAGTCAGCCGGGCGGTTCCGCCCATGTCAGGTGATATATTGAACCTGACTTCGGGCATCCACAAACGGGCATCATCAGCAGCAATACGAATATCACATCCCAGGGCTAACTCACAAGATGATCCATAGCACATGCCTTGTATAGCCACAATAACGACAAAGGGCCATTCCTGAAAGCGTCCGTAAATCCTCTGCAGCCAGGTAAGTTTCCTTACACCCTCTTTAGCACTGAAATTCTGTAGCGTATTGAAATCGATACCGGCGGAAAAATGATCTCCATTGGCATGGATCAACAATGCTCTTATAGACTCATCCTTCTCGATATCGTTCTGCACTTCATCCAATTCATACAGGAATTTATCACTGACCAAATTAAAACTCTCCGGCTTATTAAGGGTTATAATTCCCACCGTGTCTTCCTTGCTAAACGCAATGGCATCACCGTAAGCCATAGTATCCCTCCTTATAGCGGGTTTCCCTAACCTCTTCCATCACGAAGTAACTGTTCCTGATCAAATAGCTCCCAGCAAAACAGCTGCCGCAATGGTTTTCTGCATATCAGTAACACCCTCGATCTGAGGTGCGATGATTGAATCGCGCCACAGCTGAGATATCTTGTAATCATTTATCAGTCCATACGATCCATGAATCGCCATAGCGTCTCTCACCAGATCAATAACAGTCTCTCCCACAAAAGTCTTGGTCAAAGCAGCTTCTTTGGCAAACTGCACCGGATCTTTCACATTATTGGCTAGCCAAGCAAGACGATATGTCATCCAGCGGGAAGCTTCATACAATGATGCGATGGAGGCCAAGCGCAGCTGCACAGCTTGAAACTTGGTTATCGGTTTGTCACGGTGCATCTTCTCCCGGGCATATTTCATAGCTTCTTCGTAAGCTGACAGCATCGCTCCCAGGGTTATGGAACATACCCCGATTTTGCCGTAAGAAATGCCCAATTGGAGAATAGGATACCCCATGGCTGGTCCACCCAGGATATTCTCAGCAGGTACCTCGATGTCTTTCATGTAAACATCCAACAGCATTCCTCCATGCATGCCGATCTTATCCCAGGGCTCGGATATTGAATACCCTTCGCACCACTTATCAACCAAAAAGGCAGTGGGCTTATTAGTTACACTATCGATAGCAAAGACTAAAATCGTCCCCGGCCAGTTAGCATTGGATATAAACCTTTTAGTCCCGTTAAGAATATATTTGTCACCTTGCTTTACAGCTGTAGAAGTAAGTTGCTTGGGATCAGAACCTGTGCTGGGTTCAGTGAAAGCTACCGACAAGACATGTTCACCGATACAACCCGGCGTCATGTATTTTTGCTTTTGTTCTTCAGTGCCAAAGGCCATAATGGTACTTAGGGTCATACAGTGAGCTGATAAGGTCATGGCAACGCCACCGCATACCTTGCTGATCTGTTCCATAGCCAGGGCATACCCATCATAGCCCCCACCACCACCACCATATTCTTCCGGATAAGCTATACCGAAAAGGCCTAAGCCGGCCAATCCTTCTAAAATCTCATCCGGAATCTGGTTTTCTCTTTCGATTTGCTGGGCGACGGGGAGAATACTTTTTTCGGCGAACTCCCGGGCCATGTTCTGGATCATGAGTTGTTCCTTGCTCAAGGAAAAATCCATTAATCCAATTCCTCCTCTCTATGCATGGGAATGGATCTAGAGTAAACCACACTTCTTGGCTTCAAAAGTCAACTCATCCCGGAAGTCAGGATGGGCAATAGCTATTAGTCTTTTTGCTCTTTCTCTGGCGGACCAGACTTTAATATCGGCAATACCGTATTCCGTCACCACATAATTCACGTCTCCTCTGCCAGTGGTCACGTAAGATCCGTAATCTAAGTGAGCCGCTATCTTGGACACTATTCCTTGTTTAGTCTTAGTCGTTGATTCTATAGCAATTATCCCTTTGCCACCCTTGGAGTTGAAAGCGCCCATCATCATATCCAGTTGTCCACCACCATGACTGAACTGTTTATAGCCTATTGATTCAGCATTTATCTGACCAGTCAAATCAACTTGGAGAGCACTGTTAACACATACCATCTTTTCATTTTTGCCAATCAGGTGAGGATCAAGGATATAATCGACAGGATAGAAATGAATAGCGGGATTATTATCAAGCCACTTATATAATTCGGCTGATCCCGCTGCAAAGGAAGTCAACATAATATCCGGATGGAATGTCTTTCTCCGGTTGGTGATTACTCCTTTTTCCCAAAGGATTCGAATAGCATCAGGCAAAGCCTCAGT
>DBRE01000073.1 GCA_002305535.1 Syntrophomonas sp. UBA1376 | reverse complement strand
ATACTGGAGCTCAAGGAACTAATAGACCCTCAGGTTTATGAAGACCAGATCAGTATGATGGAGATGGTTCTCGAGGTCGATGAGATAATTGCCGAAATGAACAATATCCGAGATGAGCTCAGGCAAGAAGCTTAGGGAAGGGAGAGCAGATATTATGGCAGCAGTCAGAGCTGTTCACTATCTTAATCAATTTTTTGGGCAAATTGGCGGTGAGGATAAGGCGGATATAACACCTTTTCAGAAGGATGGGCCAGTAGGGCCGGGCACCGCTTTGCAGAAAGCTTTTGGTGACGAAATAGAAATCGTAGGTACGGTAATCTGCGGAGACACTTATTTCAATGAAAATATCGAAACCGCTACTACTGAGATCATGGAGCTGATAGCTGGTTACCAGCCGCAAATGTTAATTGCAGGGCCAGCCTTTAATGCTGGCCGATATGGTGTAGCCTGTGGCGCGGTATGTGCTGCAGCAGCTGAAAAATTTGCCATTCCGGTCATCACGGGTATGTATGAGGAAAACCCGGGAGCAGATCTTTATCGCAAACAGGCTTATATAGTTAGAACTGGTGATTCGGCGGCCAAAATGCGTACGGCTATCCCAGCCATGAGTAAGTTGGCCTTAAAAATAGCCCGGGGAGAAGAATTGGGTACTCCTGCTGACGAAGGTTATTTGGAACAAGGGCTGCGCTTTAATACCATGCATCATACTGAACGCGGTTCATCCCGGGCGGTTGCTATGCTGCTGAAGAAGCTAAAGGGAGAGCCTTACCAGAGCGAATACCCCATGCCGAGTTTCAGTCGGGTCACGCCCCGTCCAGCCATTAAGGACCTTAAGAAAGCTAAAATTGCCCTGGTTACTTCTGGAGGTATCGTGCCCAAAGGCAATCCTGATCGCATCGAGGCTTCCAGTGCTTCTCATTTCGGTCGTTATGACATCACCGGTATTGAAGACCTGACCGAAGATACTTTCGAAACTGCTCATGGTGGTTATGATCCGGTTTACGCTAATCTTGATGCGGATCGGGTTTTACCAATTGATGTGCTGCGACAGATGGAAAAGGAAGGGGTTATCGGCAGCCTGCATAACGTTTACTACGCAACGGTAGGCAATGGTACTTCCGTAGCCAATGCCCAAAAATACGCCCATGCTATCGGCCTGGAGTTGTCAGAGGAAAACATTGACGGGATAATACTTACTTCCACCTGAGGTACCTGTACACGTTGCGGTGCAACGATGGTGAAAGAATTAGAAGAAACGGTAAATGTGCCAGTAGTTCACATTTGTACGATCGTACCAATTTCTTTAACAGTAGGTGCCAATAGGATCGTTCCGGCAGTAGCTATACCCCATCCTTTAGGAAACCCGACTTTACAATCGGCAGAGGAAAAAGAACTGCGCAGAAGTTTGGTGGAAAAAGCCCTGCAGGCACTAACTACGGAAGTTAACGAACAAACACAATTCTAACTTAAGCTGTTTAACGCATTTCCGAAAGGAGGCGAATCATTATGGAGTTTCCGGTAATAAAAGCGGCTGCCTATGTTTTGCTACATGCCCCCGATCTTTTGAACTGGCAGGGTACTACACCGACCATGGAAAGAATAACCAATCCAGATTCCCAGTATCTACAATCGTTACCACAGCATTTGCGTGCCTATGCAGATGCGGTGAAGTATCCGCCTAATCAGGTGTATATTGGCAACTTAAGCCCCGAACAACTGCGGGAACTTCCCCGCCCCTGGTACGAACAGGAGATCACCGCTAACTCTCAGGGGCCACTGGGGGAAATAGTCGACCAGGTGAAATTTTACGCCTTGCTGAAACTAGTAGATCGCTTCAATCTGGTGGAATTAGAAGAAGGGTTTTCTTTAAGTCTGAAAAAGGATCTGGAAGGCCAGGCTATGTTCTCAGCGGACGAGTTGACCTTACTGGAAAAAGGAACTGCACTAGAAGAAATTGAAAAACTGGTGGCCTCCAAGCGGGCGGAAGGTTTGTACCAACATGGGGTTCTAGTTGGCTGTGTACGGGAAGCCCACGAGCATGACCCTAATTTAAAGGCTCATGTAATAATGGAGAACCTGGTCAGTAAAGCCTCCGCTGTTTTAGCCCTGAAGAATCTTTTGCACATCCATAAGATCGACCCGGCTGGGATCGACTATATTGTTGAAACTTCCGAAGAAGCCATTGGAGACATGAATCAGCGGGGAGGAGGTAACCTGGCCAAGGCCATCGGTGAAGCTGCTGGTCTTGTTAATGCCAGCGGGATCGATCTGCGCGGCTTTTGTGCAGGTCCTGCCCATGGACTGGTCAATGCGGCTTCCTTGGTGCAATCGGGCATATTTGAAAATGTAATAGTGGTTGCCGGGGGATCATCGGCTAAACTAGGTATGAACAGCAAAGATCATATCGCCAAAGGCACACCGGTTTTGGAAGATATGGTGGGGGCTTTTGCCCTGCTGGTCAGTAAAAATGATGGCATAAACCCGGTTTTAAGAACTGATATAATCGGCCAGCATAAAATTGGCTCCGGCTCAGCACCACAGGCGGTAATGCAAGCCATTGTCGTGGATCCGCTCCTAAGAAACAACTTGCGCATCAGCGATGTAGATCTGTATGCACCTGAACTGCAGAACCCGGAAATCACTGTTCCGGCCGGGGCAGGTGATGTACCACTGGCCAACTATAAGATGATTGGTGCTATGGCGGTCAAGCGCGGTGAATTGGAAAAGCAACAGCTCATGGATTTCTGTGCTCAACACGGAATGGTAGGGTTTGCTCCCACTCAGGGACACATTCCCTCGGGCATACCTGCCATCGGTCATATCCTGGCTAACATAAAAGCGGGCCAAGTACAGCGAGCCATGATCATCGGCAAAGGTAGTCTCTTCTTAGGGCGTATGACCGATTTGTTTGATGGCATAAGTATTATTTTAGAGAAGAATACTGGAGAGGTGAAGCCGCAGGTAATGGCTACCCAACAGGACACGGAGCCGGAAAAGAAAGGCATAACCATCGGTTTGACCATCGGAGGCGGAGAAGTAAGCCCGGATGATATGCTCCGCGGCGTGCAACAGGCAGTGAAAGCCGATAAAGACCTTCAGGTAGTAATAATTGGTCAGTGTGAAAGTAAGGATTTTACCGTTTATGAAGCCACTAGTGAAGAGGCAATCAGACAAACCAGCGAACAGTTACTGCAAAAAGGCATAATTGATGGCCTGGTAACTATGCATTATCCATTCCCGATCGGGGTGACTACCATAGGAAAAGTTATTACCCCGGCACAGGGTAAAGAGATGTATATTGCTTCAACAACCGGTACCGCAGATACCAACCGGGTACAAGCCATGATCAAAAATGCCGTCTATGGCATAGGGGTGGCCCGAGCCGAAGGACTGACTGATCCAACCGTAGGCATACTTAATGTTGAAGGAGCTCGGCAGGTGGAAAGGCATCTACAACAAATGCAGGCTGCCGGCTATCAATTGACCTGGGGAAGCTCCGGCAGAAATGATGGTGGTGCAATACTTAGAGGCAATGATTTGATCACCGGCAATGTTGATATATGTGTTACTGATTCCCTGACCGGCAATGTACTGATGAAACTGTTCAGTGCCTTCAACAGCGGAGGCCAGTATGAGACAATTGGATATGGTTATGGTCCAGGAGTAGGCGAAAACTTTGATCGGCTTATTTGTATTATTTCGCGCGCCTCTGGTGCTCCCGTAATTAGCTCGGCTATAGCTTACTGTGCTAACCTGGTGAAAAACAAGTGGCAAAGTTTTGTCAGGCAGGAAATCGATCAGGCTAAAAAGTACGGGTGGATAACCAACCAGGATACCCCTGCCACTTCCCCGGAAGAAGCAATAACCTGCCCAACTGCCAAAACCGTTGACCGTGAAATCAGCGGGATCGACATATTGGAACTGGATGACGCCATAAGGAGATTGTGGAAAGAAGGGATATTTGCCAGCTCCGGCATGGGCTGTACCGGGCCAGTGATCATGGTGGCCAGCAGCGATTACGAAAAAGCCTGCCAGCTGTTGAAAGACTAATGACTTCCTTGCACAGGGGCGGGGCTCTGCTCCGCCCTGCGATAGGTATGCACCCAAGGGATACTGGACGCCTTTTAAATTGTCATCCTGAGCAAAGCGAAGGATCTTATCTATAAAAACTCCTCCGATAAATCTCTCCATTCAGGGTTTATGCTTTGTATTAAGTCGTTTTTCTTTTGTCTTGTCCAACCTTTAATTTGTTTTTCCCTCGCAATAGCAGAAGTCACACCAGGAGTATAGTCAAAATATACTAACTTATTTACATTGTATTTTGCCGTGAAACCATCCACTAATTTATTTTTATGCTCAAACATTCTTCGTTCCAAATTGTTGGTTATGCCTGTATACAAAACCCTATTATTCCAATTGGTAAGCATATATACATAATACAAGACATCACCCCAAAAGATTCTTCGCTACGCTCAGAATGACATGATACGTTTTGCTTTCCCCGGACGTGGCTTTGTGAACACTCTTAATTTGTCATCCTGAGGGAGGAACGACCGAAGGATCTTTCTCCCTACTACCAGTAAAGATTCTTCGGTTGCGCTCAGAATGACATTCTGCGGAGTTTTCTCCTACACCGAACCGTTAGTTTCAATGTATTCTTCAACTATCTTATCGAACTCGGCCATAATGTTTCTTAATATCTGGTTGTGGGGCGAATCGAAGTGTTTATCATCGACCTGACTGACTGGCAATACATGAGGAGAGGTGCCGGTGATGAATACCGCATCCATAGTTAGCATTTCTGTAAGGCTGACTTCCTTTTCGACCACGCTCTGGCCGATATTATGACAGGCAACCATTACCATCTGCCGGTTGATGCCCTTCAATACTCTGTCCCCGGGTGCAGTTACCACCAGGTCTCCTGTGATCATAAATAGGTTAGAACGGCCCCCTTCAGTTACAAAACCATTATGATCCACCAATATTGCTTCATAAGCCCCGGTCTTTTCTTTGGCCGAATCGATCACCCGGCGATATTCGGCCCGGTCTATCTTAGCATTGGGAGTAGGCCTTTCCATTTTAACTACCACGGTTTTAACGCCTTTCTGATAATCGGCCGGGGAGGGATATCGGGCCTGAGTGAAGTAAGCATAGCAATTGGCAGGGGAGTTTTCCCGTTGATAATTGAGCACGATTTTTATATTACCTGCTTGCACTTGGTTGGTAGATATCAACTGGTACAGCCGGCGCTTTATGGTTGCCACATCTACCGGAAAATCCAATCCGGTCAACTGGCAGGAGCCTTTCAATCTATCCATGTGCTGTTCAAAGAAGATGGGTACTCCCCTTATCACTCGGATAACTTCGTACAGGGAAGTGCCGCGCTCAATAAAATCACCGGGCAAATCCTCTTTCCTTACTAACTGGTCATCTTTTAGCCAAAAATCCCCTTGGGATATCTCCACCTAAATTGCTCCTTTGCTATAGTTTTTCATTCATCAAACAAGGAGTTTGACACTGGGAACATTTCTTGCGTTTTACTTTTATAGGAGCCCTCTGATTAGCCTGGCGAGCCAGCGTCATTATCTGTCGGGCTGTCTCGTTGTTATCGCAGTCAACTGCCAGGACTATGGATCCCTCCATTCCACCTACTCCTCCTGCCGCTACCGGTACTGCGTCAGCGTCAAAGAGGATCTTCATACTTTCCACTTCATTAACTATATTAGCTCCGGTTACGACCATATAACCCAGATTAAGACCCAGCCGTAGGGAGTTCTTATGGTGGCCCATCCTGGTTTCTCCAGCCAGACAAGAGGGGATCAGTTTTTCCAAACCTACCGGCACTATCATTTCAATGCCTCGAGCTTTGATCACTCCGATGGCCTGACCGATGGTGCCCCCCTGACTGTCACCTAGCAAAATGGCTACATTCCCCCACGGATCGACTGCATTGGCCCCTTTGATGAAAATATCACCTGGCTCTAAACGGTGTAAGAAATCGACCCAGGGTTCATCTATCAGTTGGCCCTTTTCTATACACCAGGAACCTTGTCGCTGGGTCGGTTCAGTGGCACAGGCAACGCGTTGGGTAATAACACCAGCCGTATAAGGCTCATAGGAGTCAAAACTGGTCTGTAGCAGTTCCTCGGCTACCAATAGATTAGTAGTACCAGCACCGATGAGTATCCTACCATTATCAAAAGCTTCCTTTACTTGGGGAAGCCGGGCTACTGCTTGAGCAATCAAATACTTGGATGCTGCCGGGTGCAATGCAAAAGTAACTTGAGGCATGTTGGTTCTCCTTTCGTTTGGCAATATCAGGTAAGCTGTAATAGTGTCAAAAGCCGCAAACGGGTCAATTCCAACTGTGTTTCCAAATCATAATCATTGGGCTGCTCCACCAGGATCTGCAAATCCTTTTTCAGCTGGGGATGCAGGAAAGGAATGGTGAGCAGGCGCTGTCCTGATTTTCGGTGAAGACTAGCTAAATCTGGTAGCCTGGCTTGGTCGTCTTCCTTAATCTCCCCCAGGGAGTCTGCTTCTATAATGAACTCCCGGGTATTGAAATATACTGCCAGTGGATTTGGAGTATGGGTGCAGTTACCGTTAAATTCCCAGATCAGCTCAGGCTCCAAAGGGAGTTCATCCTCCATGAAGCCATTATCACTGGTCTCCAGAAGACGATAATGCACCTCGTGGTCGGCAGTGGACAAGTTGGAATTGGATTGGGACAGCAGAGTAGCGATCCGATAGCGGCCTGCCAAATCCAGAGCCAGGTTAGCAGTGTCAAAGGGCAACTGGGTGATCCGGCGGCCTGTCTGGTCAGGATGAGCAATTTCCAGAGCAAATCGGAAAGGGTAAATCATTCTCAAGCGGGGGCGATCTACGCCCATCTCTCCCCAGCGAGCTAAGCCCCGGGCTATTTGAAACTCAGCCTTTTCAGGGATTACCAGCTTTATATTGGCGAAACACCTCTCCACTAGGGGAGCGGCATGATCCAGCCAAGCTGCCGGGCTCAGCAACACCACAGCATCCAGTTTCCAAAGGCCAGAATCATAAAATCCCAGCCGTTCAGCCCGTTGCCGCAATTTGCTGCCTATAAAGGTCTGTAGAGCAGAATCTAATTTATCAGTGGACTCCATGGGTAGTTGGCATTCCAGACAGATATTTTGGCCAGCTTGATTGATAGTCAGTAAACTGAAATCAGCTCGGCTCTCTTGGTGCATATCTATTATCAGTACATGGCCTGATAAGGAGGAGGTGGTAGCACTGCCCCATAAAGCGGCAAAAGATCCGGGCAGCAGGCAATAAGATTGTCCCTTAAAGGCTGACTGGCATAACTGAAAGAGACGGTGTCGATAAGTCATGCCCCAATAATTAGGGTAGGATATTATCACCGTGGCATCGGTATCTTTAATAGCCTGTAGACATAAACTGGCCAGTTTGTTGACCAGAGCCACTTCATCGGCACCATCTCCTGATGCTTGGGCAAGGGAAAAGGGCGGCATGATCTGATACTCCCATATGCCGTCTTGGCGATAAGCAATCTTTGATTCTTGGTAACCTAAATCAATACCAATATGCATCGTTAATCGCTCCTGCCGATGATCAAAGGGGGCACCTCATATTCCGTATGGTTATCGACCCTGATTATGAACAGATCCCCTTCTTCATACAGAACCATTGGATATTCATGATCTCCCGGACGGATGTCCACCTTATGTTCTTCCAACAAGTGCCCATAATCAGCAGGGAAAGGGTGCCCCTTTTCCAGGTAGATGCGCTCGATCCGTACCCTATGGTTTTTCCAAAACCGGCTGATATTGCGAGGTGCCAATAGACGTTCCAGGTCTACTTTTATATTGGTCAACATCTCCAGATAAGATTGGATCATATTATATACCTGTAAATATTGTTCCAGAATTTGACCGGAATGAAACTGTTTATGGGTGAGCATTTCCGTTTGTGCCTTTAGAAAATGGAGTTCCAGCAGAACTCTTTCAAAATGCAGTGCTAAAGGCGGTAAAGTCAATGCTGGTGATTCCTTATAGGGTTCTAGACGGGCTAGAGATTCTTTGACGGTCTCACCGGTGCGTTCCAGGAAATACGAGACGTCGGCATCGTAGCTGGAAGACAAATCATCCACCAACTGTTTTGTATCCTGCAAAATACTCTGGGCTTCTTTATGTATGCGGTCGACTTGGATAGCAGGGAGACCGCTCATATAATGAGCACTACGCAGCAATTCAGTTCCATGGTGGCTGACAAAACGAACCCCGCGATCCAATACAATGACCAGACGTTCCATCCAGGCTTCAAACTGGCGGGCCATCTCTTGAACCTGCTTGACATTATTGCGATCGATACCTGCTTCCATGAGAGAGGTGTACATGAGATACTGACGCTTGAATTGACCTTCGTAAAAGGAACGCAGTGACTGAGGCGCCTGACGAGCCAAGACTTTTTCAGTAGCTGTCACCATATTGAGGATGGTATCTCTGGCTGCCTCCTGATTCCAGGGGGGTTCAGACAAAGAGCGCAGAATGTTCCTACTATTATGCAGGTGCGCCAGTACATGGTTCAATCCTTGTGAAACCGCTGGTTGGTTCAGATCCAGAGCGATGACCTGCTCTAGGAAAATGATATGATCCGGGGAGATCCTGGCCAAACGCAACAGTTCTTCATCCTTCATGAATTCTTGAATAGTCTCTAACATGCTTCGGAAAAGGCTGACCCTATCCAACAGAGTTTTTAAGGGATAGAGCAGATCGGCTAGGTACTGGCTATGGTCGCGGGTGACCTCCAAAATCTTCAATTGACTCTCTTCGCGAGTAGCACTTAAACGCTTGTGAATAGTTTTTACCTGGTTGTATAAACGGGCATAGCGTTGAATATTAGCCATAATATCCCGCTTAAGAGCAGCTTCATCATGAGCCAGTCCAAGCAGGTGAGCTATATCTTCCTGTAGATGCTGGCGAAAAACCGGAAAATAATGATCACTGAAGGACTGATAGTAAAAGCGGTTAACGGCCAGCAAGTAACGGTCATCGACAGAGGCCGGTGGTGGATATTTACTGTCGACCAACTGGGTGAGCGATTGATTCAGTTCCTGCAACACCTGCTGGAGTTGATCATTGATAATACTGCTTAGTTCCTGTTCGGTTAGAGTCATTCCAGTACCCCCAATAAATACCCATATAGGGCTTGACTGCGTATAGGCTCAGCACCGCCCCGATAAAGTTCAGGACGTTTCTGCAAGTCGGTGAGCAAGCTGGCCGGTTTACCAGGTTCAGATAAAAAGCTCATAATGCGCTCAGCTTCCTGACGCAAAGTATTATTGGACCAGTTGGCCAGATCGTCCATGATATTGGCATTCATAAACAAATGTGATGGAACCCACTTCCACAGAGACAGGTAACAGGTCAGCAGTTGTTGGCGATCCTGTTTATCCAGGTGAATAAGCGAGTGCTTGGCCATGATCCTTGATAATTCCATTATAATAAAGGCGGCATGGGGTGTAGAACTGAGTAGACTATCCGCCACATTCAGTAGTTGTTGGCCGGCATCGGGTGCTGCCTGGTGGGAGCCCATTTCAGGAAAGCTGTATTCAGGAAACAGCTGCTGAATATCCTCATAGCGGGCTAAGATCTCCCAGGGCAGCGAGTCCATTTGAACCGGGGAAGAAAGCAGGGCTTCATAGAGTCTTAATATGGCCAGCAGACCCTGATCCACTTCCAGGGAAGGAAAAGACTGCTTGTGAAACTGAGTTGCCTGGTCAGATAAACGCAGTTCGCCGCTGAGCAAGACCTGGGTTCCGACAGTTTTACTGACCAGACGTGTTAGTTTCGGGCCCAGTCGCTGGTCGTGCAGTATCTCCTGCAGACGATGTTGGCTTTGAAAAGCTCGGTATATTTGCTCCATCAGTAACAAAGCATCTTGAATGAGTCCGCTTTGATAAATCTTATCTACGGCATCCAGCAGTGCCCTTCCGCGATCAATGCCATAAGGGGCAGTGTAATGCTGCCGGTTGGCTTGATCCAATTGAAACAAGGCCGCCTTGACCAGGTCTCTCTTATCTGCAAGGGCGGCTGAGTCATCCCCGTTAAAATCCTGCTGGCGTAATAGACCGTAATGGCGGTTCTCCTGCTGGGACAGAATGTCTCTTTCCCGGGTCTTTAATAGTGAACGCAGTGACGCATTGGCCGTTTTGGACATTAGATAGCGACATTGGTTGAGAGTAAGTTGTGACAGCAATTGAGTATAATAGTGGTCTAGGTCTGGTTCATAAAGGTGTATCAGGAATTGCAGGGATTTGCCTGTTTCATCAGCCAGTTGAAGACTCAGAAAGGAAAAGAACTCGGCTTTCAGCCAGGGTGGACTGGATTTCCACCACTGCAAAGACGAGGCACTGTTTAAAGCAGCCTTCAACTGGGTAAAAAAATCATCAGGACGGCCCCCAAAATAGAGAGAGCGCAACAAAAAATCCAACTCATCCCCATTCTGAGCAGGAGAAATATCGGTAACCTTTTGCTGGCGCAGCTGTAGGCGCAACTCAGTTTCCTGCTGCCAGAACTCGAACAGGTCGGTATGGGACTGAGCCTGGCGGAATGATCGTAT
The DNA here is from genome assembly GCA_002305535.1 of Syntrophomonas sp. UBA1376. Taxonomy (GTDB): domain Bacteria; phylum Bacillota; class Syntrophomonadia; order Syntrophomonadales; family Syntrophomonadaceae; genus DTU018. The sequence continues at coordinate 25,430 of DBRE01000073.1, read as the reverse complement.
GAGATCCATAAGAATCAGCTCCCTTTTCTACCTGCGTACAGGGCAGAGTTTAAGGTCTGGCAGGCTAGATGGGCTTTATCCAAATCATCTTCGGTGAGGAAGATGTAATAGTAAATGGACTTCTCCTTATTGGTGAAAATTCCTCCCAGACATTGGCCATCCACGACTTCAATGCGGTCACGAGTAGCCTTGTGTCGGGTCAAATACCGATAGCTCTGTAGACGCGATACAAAAGTAAAGCGGCTTAATCGATCAAAATGAGCTTTAAGGCCAGCTTCTTTGTTACTATTGGCAGCTTCAAACTTATAGACGACAGACTGTTCCCGGGGTTTGGGCAGAGAAGAGCTGCTATCCACAGCCATCACATCGGGTATATCAAGGGATTGCAATGAGCGGGGATCATGCTGAAGCCTGTCTAACAAATAGGGGTGCAAAGCGGGCGGGAAATAACCCAAGGTTGCTGGAAGAGCAGCTAGCGCTTTGCGGGCCGACGAGTCGCGCATCACAAATTCGATCAATTGATCTAAGCCAGCCGGGAAGCGGGGCAGATAAGTGGCATATTGTTCATATAAGATCCCGCCGTATTGCTGACAGAACAGAGTATAGGATTCAGGCGTGCTCTGACGGAGTTGATCGATATAAGCCAGCAACTGGTCAAATTCATCAGCCTGTAAAGAGGTCTTTTGTTCCAGTTTTCGCAATAGTTTTCTCATAGCCTGACCCCACCATATTTACAATTATTCTAACTTAACCAGGGTCAGACAGCAATTGTCACCTGGGGCGCCGGCCAAGATGAATGAAAAAGCCCTAAAATGTAGGGGCGACGACTCAGCCACCCCGGTAAGACTATAGGCTGGTCTTGGTATTTACTGCGGCAGCGGTGTAAACTCATAACCGGCCGTACGCAGATCTTCTATTATTTGAGGTAGGGCCTGGGTGTTGCTCTCAGAAACAGCATGCAGCAGTATAATGGCGCCGGGATGAATATGATCTACTACGTAGCGGTGGGAAAAGTCAGCACCGGGTTGATCATTGGGATCCCAATCGTGAAAAGCCATGCTCCAAAAAACCGTGGTATAGTTGCGCTCTTGAGCCCATTGCAGACTGGTCAAGGAATAATTACCCATGGGAGGGCGTAAAAAGGGGGCCATGGTTGAGCCGGTCAGGGAGGCAAACTCCTCTTCCAACTGTTTAAGTTCCTGCTCAAAGCGCTCTTGGGAAACCTTGGACAGGTCAGGATGATTATAGGTATGATTAGCTACCTGATGGCCTTCTGCTACCATGCGTTTGACCAGATCTGGCTGACTGGTAAGATAATGCCCGGTGATGAAGAAAACTGCTGGAACTTGGTACTGTTTGAGGGTATCCAGTATCTGACCGGTATAGCCCAGTTCATAGCCTTCATCAAAGGTAAGGTATACCTGCGGTGCATTCTGGGGTAGGGCATAATAGACAGCACCATCAGCAGCCATCTGTTGAACCTGGATGTCAATTTGTGGAGTCTGATGATCCAGATTAGGCTTAAAATACCAGGACTTAGAAGCAGTCGATAGGGTATCAGATTGACCGGGGATGGTCTCGGTATTGACGGTATCAGGTTGAGGAGGATCGGTCTCAGTAGGTGATGCCGCTGTTGGAGTAGTTGGAGTCTCCTCTGTCGGCTCCTGAGGAACTGGATCAACAGCAGTTTGATCGGGAATTTGATTGACCCATGGATCCGTCTGGCTAGTTTGGTCACAGCCGCTAATGATAATAAATAGCATCAATAATAAGATCAGCATCGTTAGCTTTTTCATAACCACATCTCCTAAAAAATTGTTACCATTTTTCCAAATCAACTATCAGTTCATCTTCCAGATTCGAAAAAACGACCACCAGGTTGTTTTCCAATAATAAAGTCAGGGATTGTTCGGTGAATGACAGTATCTGGCTGATTTTTTGCCCTTCCAGGTGATCAACCAACATGCGAAACTCATCCCGTAGTAGGTTTGATACCTGCGGTGTAATCATTTAATTCACCTCACCTACTATTATATAGAGTTTTTCCCCGATGGTTCAGTTTTGGCCTCATAAAATATTAACATTACTGGGTTTTAGTAGGTCAGTTGCGAATTATGATACAATACGGACAATAAGAGAACATTAGAAAAGTCCGATCTTAACATCCAATAATCTTTTTATTCATCCTGAGGGAGGAACGACCGAAGGATCTTTCTCATCTAGTATCAGGAAAGATTCTTCGATTTCGTCTCAGAATGACAGAGCCAAGATTCTCATACCGTGCAGTTTTAGAAAACAAATAGTTGTCGGGTAGGTTATTATACATGCGTAAGAATTGGCGATTATGGTTTTTCCCCTTAATAACATTGCTGCTGTTGATAGGGATCTATTTTCAAAACCAGGGTTCCCTTAATGATCGGGATTCGATTACCTATACCTATTTAAGCAATGCCATACAGGGCAGCATCGGCTATGGGGCTGTAGGGTATTACGGCAATATGATCGATTTATCGGATCTGGAGCCAGGTGATATCATCCTGGGTGGTTATCCACAATGTGCCTATGGCAGGTTTTCTCATGCCGGTTTATATATTGGAGATGGACAGGTTATTGAAGGGTATGTTGATCTAGGCATTACCCAACAGTCGGTGGAACATTTTTGGAGCTACAGCGAAATCGGTCTGCTACGAGTCAAAGCCTCATCCGAGCAAAAACAAGCAGCAGTGGATTATGCCAAGAGTCACTTGGGGGAACTGTTTTATCCGGTAGCCTTTAAGTCGGGAGAACGGATCTGGAATTGTACTAAAATATTGTGGGAAGCCTATCGGCAGCAGGGCATTGATTTGGAGACTGAGGGAGATATCTGGATCTCCCCCGATGAGTTTTATTACAGTCCTTGGGTAGAGGTAATACGGGAGAAAAGTATGCCATGACTAGAATTATCTTGCGCCTATACTCCATCCACATTTTTGCCTGGTTGGCTATTTGGCTGGCTATGTTCTGGCCAGGAGTGGATTTGATATTGTCAATAATATATTTAGTGATCGTTGCGGCTGAATTTCGCTCTTGGGGCAGACACTCTAAGGGCCTGGGCTGGGGGTCATTTTTTATTTGGCAGGCACCCGGTTTTGTTTTTGCTCTGGCAAGTTTGACTCCCTGGTCATGGTGGGGGTTGAAAGAATATGCCTTTTTCCTGCTGGAATTCTGGTATACTCCGGTGGTGCCGCTTTTGTCGCTGCTGAATTGGGCCATAGCTGGCTATCCTCTCTATTATTATGCTTTGCTGGCTACGCCGCTATTGTTCGCTATCTTTTTTATGGTTATCGTACTTAGTAAAAAGTCAGCCCCCCGCTCCAGCAGAATTCGCTATACCTGATGAGATCAGAAGCGAAAACCTTCGCGGGGGACTAACTAATACTGGAAATAACTAATTAATAAGTGAAACCAGTGATACATAACCCGATAGGGCGGTTAGAAAAAAACTTAAGATTTATCCTTCTGTTGAAGGGACTTAGGTTTTAGTAAAACCTGCTGTATCACTGGTTTCTAATTCTAGTATGGTTGCCATCGGCCTTTGTTATTCTGGAAAATGTCGGTAATTTTATTTGTGTTAGGAGGAAGAGGTTTGAACAGCCAAAACATTCTGGGAACACCGCTGCAATTGGGGAACAAGACCATCAAGAACCGAATCGTTATGCCAGCTATGGGGACTGGCTTAGCATCAGCCCAGGGAGAAGTGACTCCGGCACAACTGCGCTATTACGAAGAACGAGCCCGCGGGGGAGCTGGAGCCATAATTGTAGAGATAGCCTGTGTAGACAGCCCGGAAGGGAAAGCCAGTCTAACCCAGCTGTGCATCGATCGTCTTGAGCTGTTGGCTGGTCTAGCCGAGCTGGCAGAAACTATCCAAGCCTACAACTGTCTGGCTATGGTACAACTCCATCATGCTGGCCGGCAGACTGCTCCGGCTGTGACGGGACTTCAACCGGTAGCACCTTCACCCAAAGCCTGCCGTTTCATGCGTGCTGAACCACGTCAATTGAGCCGCGAGGAAATAGGCTGGATACGCAAGCGCTTTATCAAGGCGGCGGTCATAGCAGAACGAGCAGGATTTGATGGGGTAGAGCTTCATGCTGCCCATGGCTATCTGTTAAGCCAGTTTTTATCACCCTATACCAATTTGCGGGATGATGAGTATGGAGGCAGTTTGGAAAATCGGCTGCGCCTCTTAAGGGAGATCATGGAGGGCATAAAAACTCGCACTTCTGATTTGATCTTGGGGGTTCGTTTCAACCTCTCCGACTTTGTCCCCGGTGGACTAAATCTAGAAGAGGGGCTGCAGATAGCCCAGCTGATTGAGCAATATGGAGCGGATCTTTTGGACGCTTCCTGTGGCATCTATGAATCTGGCCAGACCTCCATAGAGACTTCTTCATTCCAGGAAGGCTGGAGAATGGAAATGATCAAACAGGTCAAACCTCGGGTGAGTATTCCAGTAGTTGGGGGAGGAGTTGTCCGCCGACCGGAAATGGCTGCCCAGTTGATTGCCGATGGAGATATCGATTTGGTTTGGATCGGCCGCGGTATGCTGGCTGACCCTGATTGGGCCAACCAAGCCATCAAGGGACATCCTGAAAAAATTCGACCCTGCATCACCTGCAATACCTGCTTTGAAACTATCAATAAAGGACATCATATCCGCTGTGCAGTCAACCCTAAAACCGGACGAGAAGAACGACTGCTTCGTCCCTTGGCTGCGCTGAACAATACGGTTTTAGTGGCGGGAGGAGGCCCGGCTGGTCTGCAGGCTGCATTGAGCTTTGCTCTGCTAGGGAGTCGAGTGGTTCTGGCTGAAGCCAGAGAACAGTTAGGTGGCCAGATGCTGGTCGCCCAAAAACCACCTGGTAAATCACCAATAGCCAGGCTTCAGCAATATTTGATCGATGAAGTTGAGAATTCATCGGTGGAAGTCCGCTTAAACACCAGCTTAAACAGCGAGTTGCTGACGGAAGTGCGGCCGGATGTGCTAGTGGTAGCTACCGGTTCCGAACCTATAATACCTGATCACTCTGGCATAAAGAGTTTTTATAGTGCGGCTGACGTATTGGCCAGAGAGGTCAAATGGAAAGAACAGCGCATCATCATAGTAGGAGGCGGCAGTACCGGTTGTGAGGTAGCTGACTACCTGTCAGAAGATAATCAAGTCACTGTGATAGAACAGGGGAGAGCCTTCGCTGCTGATATGGAGAATATGTCACGCTTAGAGACCTTAGCCCGACTCAAACATAGGAAAGTGCAACTGTGCAAAATGACCATACTGGAATCTGCTGATAATGAGACCGTTACTCTGCGCCATTTGGATACCGATGAGACCAGTTCATCTTCATATGATCAGGTGGTATGGGCGGTGGGTAACCGTTCTGTGGTTCCAGATCTAGATCCTGAGACTTTACCTGATCACGTATTTGTGATCGGTGATGCCCAACAAGCACGCGGCTTCAGCCAGGCCCTTTACGAAGCACAAATGCTTCCTTATCGGTTGCTCTAAAGCCAAACCCACTGATTAAGTAGTAACCCCCAGATCATAGAGCATAGACTCGAATTCTTGTACAATGCGGCTGTCCAATTGGCCTTGGGCAGCCTCTTCTCTCATTATGCATAAGGCTTCCTCTGGCGATAGAGCCTTCCGGTAGGAGCGTTCCGTGGTCAGAGCGTCAAAAACATCCACCACAGCCACTATGCGTGCGTTTTGCGATATCTCCTCATCCCGTAGACCATCGGGATATCCGGAACCATCCAGTCTTTCATGATGGTGACGAATGATATCGCCAACTTCTTGGAGAGCTTTTAAGGGAGAACAGATCTGTTGGCCGAGAGCGGGATGAAGCTTGATCTCTTCAAACTCTTCCTCTGTCAGATGTCCCGGCTTGTTCAGTATACTTAAATCGATGCCGATCTTGCCCAGATCATGGATCAGTGCACCGATTCGCAGTGTTTCGAGTTTACGTTCAGTAAGTCCCAGTCTCTCTCCCAGAAAGACTGCATACTGGCTCACTCTTTCCGTGTGGCCTTCCGTGTACTTATCTTTGGCATCAATGGTACGTGCTAGGGAAATAACCACATCTTCTATATTTTCGGTTTGAGCAGCCAACTCCTGGCGAGCTTCTTCTATTTTTTGATTCATAAAGTACATGGATTGAAGGTAGGCATTATCCAGACCCAACAAGCCCATGGTCAAAACAAAAAGCAGCAGGCTCACGGTGATAGTCAGTTGCCAAAAGGGGCTGGAGAGCCCTGATCTAAATATGATGTCACCAAGATAACCGATAGACAATAAGCACAGAGATAAGGCGGCCAACTTGAACAGTCCATCCTGTATGGTGAACGCTGCTTTAGTCAGTAAAATGGCGTTGCCAATGAAAACCAGACCCACCGCCAGAGAAGCGACTATACTCCATAGGGGCGCTCTCCCTGCAAAGAGGAATAATTCACTCAAAACAATGATCGACAGGATCGCTAGAATAATGAACACTACACGGTTGTTTTCTAAGGTCGGTATGACTTTCGTACTGGCATAAATGGTGCTCCAGGTGATGCCAAAAACCATTAACAGTAGCGCTGACCATTCCCATAGCGGCAAAATAGTCCTACTGCCCCCTACCAGGGATATCAAGACCCAAAAAGAAATAGTTATACCGAGAATAATAATATAAATATGTTCTGCTCTGTTATCAAGGCGAGTGAAGCGCATTAGTAAGCGCAGGACAGCTAAACCAGCTATACTCACTCCTGTCACACAGGTAAGTAACGCAAAGAAATCATGCACTGATGCAATTGTCAGCATAATCATACCTTCACCTTCACGTGGTTATATAATAGCTTAACAGGAATATCCAAGATTTTCTACCACTTAAAACTACAGCAATATAAAAAGGATCGATCAGCAGTATAAATAAGTACTATACGGATTAATAGGAAAAGACAGAAAATTAATATAAAATGGTAACAACAGATAGATCATATTTGTTTCTATAAATGATATAATTTTATTCTGTTAAATAATTCAAAACGAAGCTTAAATTCTGTTAGTGGTTATGCAATTATATAAGTGTTTCCTAATGGAATCACACTTTGAAAATTGTAAAAGTGTTCAACTTGTGTTGTCAGATAACGAAAACTCGGGTATTATGAGCAAGGAGGAAAATGTCGAATCTTCCGAATATACAGGTTATTTGTGGCAGCCTCGCATAATCCTGGGCTGCCGTTATCATAAATTATTCCGTTTCAGGAAAGGGGCTCAGTATCGTGGAAAAAGCTGTGAAGCTAATTCCTGCCTGCGCAGAGGATAAGGATCTAATCAGCAGGCTGGAAGCGGATGCCGGAACCAATGTGAACCTTTGCTATCAATGTGGCAAGTGTTCGGCAGGATGCCCGGCTGCCTTTGCAATGGATTATCCACCCCGGCAGATAATTAGACTGCTACAGTTAGGTATGGTCAAACCGGCCTTACAAGCAGAGAGTATTTGGATATGCGCTACTTGTGAAACCTGTTCGACTCGCTGCCCGAGAGGTGTGGACATTGCTTCGCTTATGGATGCCCTGCGTCGTGAAGCCTTACGTCAGGGCCAGACCGACAAGAAAGTAGCGGCCTTTAACCAAGCCTTTTTAAGTTGTGTCAAATTGTTTGGCCGTACCTACGAAGCCGGTATATTACTGCAGCATAATCTTAAAACCGGACAACCATTTAAGGATGCTCAGTATGGACTGCCCATGATGAAACGTGGCAAGGTAAGCGTTCTTCCCACTAGAATCAACAACCGCGACGAGATCAAGAAGATTTTTGAACGAGCGCAAGAGCTGGGAGGTGAATAAATATGAAACTGGCATATTATCCGGGGTGCTCTTTAGAAGGAAGCGGCATTGAATATGGTATGTCCATGGAACGCACTGCAGAAATCCTGGGAATTGAACTTATAGAATTAGATGATTGGAACTGCTGCGGAGCTACCTCTGGTCATAGTACTGACAAACTTCTTTCCCTGGCATTGCCGGCTCGCAACCTGGCTATTGCTGAAGAGATAGGGTTACCCATGCTGGCTCCCTGTGCAGCCTGTTACAGCCGTCACAGAGCTACGGAACACACGGTGAAGCACGATGAAAAAATGCGGGAGACTATCGCTCATGTTATAGATAAGGATATTAAGGGTACTTCGGAGACTCTTTCTATACTAGATGTTTTAGCCAATCATATCGGAGTAGATAAGATCGCCGAAAAAGTTACCAAGCCTTTACTGGGTATGAAAGCTGTTTGTTATTATGGGTGCCTATTGGTGCGTCCGGAAGAATACACTGGTTTTGATGATCCTGAAGATCCGCAGACCATGGATGTGGTATTAAAAGCTCTGGGAGCAGAAGCCCTGGATTGGGCATATAAGACCGAATGCTGCGGCGCTTCTTTGCTTACCTCCCGACCTGAGGTAGGAAATACCATGCTTTATGAGGTTCTTCGCAATGCTCGGGAAGTTGGGGCAGAGTGTATTGTCACCGCTTGCCCCCTATGCGGGATGAATCTGGATATGCGCCAGGGAGCAGCGGAGAAAGTTGGTAATACCAAGTTCGGATTGCCGGTTTATTACATCACTGAACTATTGGCACTGGCCGCTGGAGAATCCCGACAAGCCGTGGGCATAGACCGTCATTTTGTAGAAGCGGGCAGCTATCTGGATGACGTGGAAAAGCGGGCTGCAGAAATCAAAGCCGAATTGGAAGCCAAAGCTCAGGCTAAAGAAGCGGCAGCCTCGGTAGAAAAAGACATCGATCCAGAAGCACGCCAGAAAAAAGTCGATGCCATGATCAAAGCTTTCGAGAAAAACCCTGACAAAATGGCCAAGAGACTTATTGATGATGAAGAACGAGCTGCGGTTCTGCTGGAAATAATCAGTGGGGACAGCAAAAAGGCCGTTCGTTTAGCAGAGCTGATGGTCGACAACTCTGAAAAGGCTTCTAAGGCTGCCGATGCTTTTGTAACGGCAGAGCTAAAGAAGAGAGATAAATAGATCAAACTGGTTGAAAAGATCCACAAGGAGGGAGACGGAGATGAAAAAACGGGTAGGCGTTTTTGTGTGTGATTGCGGAACCAATATTGCATCCGTGGTCGACACCGAAAGAGTAGCCGAATCAGCCAAACAGCTCCCCGGAGTCGTTTACTCAACGACCTACAAATATATGTGTTCTGACCCGGGACAGGAACTGGTAAGAAACGCCATCCAGGAACAGGGATTGGAGCAGGTTGTGATTGCATCCTGTTCACCCCGTATGCATGAAAAAACTTTCCGGCGGGCGGTGGAAGCCGGTGGCATAAACCCATATCTGTTCGAGATGATAAATATCCGTGAACAGGATTCTTGGGTGCATCCTGATCGTGAAGAGGCCACCCAGAAGGCTATGGATCTGGTTCGTATGGGAGTAAACAAGGTTTTGAAGAATGTGCCCTTGCAGGTGTCGACTATTCCCATTACCAAGAAAGCTATGGTAATTGGTGGCGGTATAGCCGGGATGCAAGCAGCTTTGGATATTGCCGAAGCCGGGCATAAGGTAATACTGGTGGAAAAAGAAGCCAGCATTGGCGGTAAGATGACTCAGCTGGACAAAACCTTCCCCACCATGGACTGCGCCGCTTGAATAGGCACCCCCAAGATGGTTGCTGTGGCGCAGCATCCTAACATTGAACTAGTAACCTTAGCCCAAGTAGTCAAAGTGAATGGCTATATTGGAAACTTTACGGTAACTGTAAAGGAAAAGGCTAAATATGTTGACTGGGATCTGTGTACTGGCTGTGGTACCTGCTGGGAAAAGTGTCCCACCAAGAAGATCAAAGATGAGTTCGAGCTGGGCATGGGGTTAAGAACTTCCATCCATAAGGTGTTCCCCCAGGCAGTTCCCGGCAAACCCATTATTGAAGCCGAAACCTGTACCAAGCTCACCAGCGGTAAGTGTGGAGTCTGTGAAAAAGTTTGTCCTACCAATGCCATACGCTTCGGTGATCAGGATAGATTAGTAGATCATGAAGTGGGCGCCATTGTTATGGCTACTGGCTATGATCTGTTCGCCTGGGAAGAAACCTATGGTGAATATGGATATGGTAAGTATCCGGATGTTATTACCAGCCTACATTTTGAGCGGTTGGCGAGTTCCGGAGGACCCACTGGTGGAAACATTCGGCGGCCTTCCGATGGCAAAGTGCCGGACAGCGTAGCTTTTATCAAGTGTGTTGGTTCCCGAGATGACACCAAGGGCAAGAGTTACTGCTCACGGGCTTGCTGTATGTATACGGCCAAACATGCTTATCAGGTAAAAGACAAATTGCCGGATAGTGAAGCTTATGTATTCTATATGGATGTTCGTACGGCCGGCAAGAACTATGAAGAGTTCTATCAGCGATCCCTGGATGCCGGAGCCAAATATATCCGCGGACGGGTCAGCAAGATCTACCCGCGGGGTGATAAATTAGTCCTGAAAAGTGAAGATACTCTCCTGGGGATGCCTCTGGAAGTGGAAGTGGATATGGTAGTATTAGCTACGGCTATGGTACCGGCTGAAGGAGCCCGGGAGTTAGCCAAAACCATAGGTTTCTCCACGGATAAAGATGGTTTCTTCCAGGAAGCTCATCCCAAACTTCAACCGGTAGAGACTTTCTCAGCCGGGGTCTATCTGGCAGGAACCTGTCAGGGGCCCAAGGATATTCCTGATACAGTAGCTCAGGCTAGTGCTGCTGCTGTAAAGGTTTGCGGATTATTCTCCAAGACTGAAATGGCTACTGAACCGATGATCACCGAAGTTGATATCAGCAAATGTTCGGGTTGTGGCTTCTGTGTACCGATCTGTCCCTATCATGCTTTGTCACTGACAGATATTAAGGAGCGTGGTCATCATGGGCCATTTACTCGTCAGGTAGTCCAGGTGAACGCGAGCCTGTGCCAGGGATGTGGAGCCTGCTTGCCGGCTTGCCGGACAGTAGCTTTGAACCTGAAGGGATTTACTAATGAACAACTGGTAGCGGAGGTGGATGCACTGTGTCTATAGATCAGGAAAAGGCGTGGAAACCCAAAGTCATAGTATTCGCCTGTAACTGGTGCACGTATGCCGCAGCGGATTTGGCGGGATCGAATCATTTGCATTATCCTGCTGATGTTCGCATTATTCGTACTCCCTGTTCCGGGCGCATGGACCCTTTATTGGTTTTAAGGGCCTTTAACCGGGGGGCCGATGGCGTACTCTTGTCGGGATGACACCCGGGTGAATGCCACTATGGTAGTGGCAATTACTATCAACGGCGCCGTCATACCGTCATGAAGAGCCTGATGGAATATATCGGCATTGAACCGGAAAGATATCAGACTGCATGGATCTCCGGTGCAGAAGCGACCAAGTTTCAGGAGACCATGCAAAAGCTGGTGGATGATGTTAATAGCCTTGGTCCCAACCATAAGCTGAAGGGGGCAAAATAGATGAACTATACCAAAGAGATTCGTGAAATTGCCACCAGGCTATTGGAGAATGAGCAGGTCGATATGGTAATGGCCTGGGAAAAGGGCGACCTAGAGTATCAAACTGTCCCATTCATCGCTCGGACTGTGGATGAGGTCAGTCGTATAGTGTGTGATGAGTACTCTATACACAACTTGTCCAACAGCCTGCTCCGTTTTCGAGATGGGCAAGAAAAAATAGCTATTGTAGTCAAAGGCTGTGATTCCAGGGGAGTGGTCAGGCTCTTGGAAGATAATCAGTTCTCAAGGGAAAGGCTTTATATTATTGGAGTGGCTTGCCCTGGCGTTAAAGATCCGCTCCTGGCCATGAAGCAGAATTCTGGTTTTGAAAAAGTTCAAGATCAGGATGAAGGACTGGCTAGCAAATGTCGGTATTGTTTACAACCCAATCCAGTTATCTATGATGAGCTGGTAGGAGAGGAACAACCTCTGACTGAGCTACAGGAACGCTTTGCTCGTATTGAGGAAATTGAACAGATGTCTGCTGATGAACGCTATAAGTTCTTTGAAGACATGATTTCCACATGTATTCGCTGCTATGCTTGCCGTCAGGTCTGTGTGGCATGCAACTGCCGCACCTGTATTTTTGATGAGACTCGTCCCCAATGGGTGGGAAGAGAGACTAATATCAGCGACAATATGATGTATCACCTGATACGTGCCTCCCACATGGCAGGAAGATGTGTTGAATGTGGAGAATGTGAACGAGTATGTCCGGTGAATATTCCCTTAATGCTGATCAATCGTAAGCTGATCAAAGATGTGAATGGATTTTTTGGCCCTTATGAAGCGGGTATGGAGTATGTTGAGGGAAGAAAACCGCCATTAAGCGTTTATAAGGAAAACGATCCGGATGATTTCCTGTAAGGGGTGAGAATATGAAGGTGTTGAAAACTGGTAAAATAGAACAGGTTCTCGATCGCCTGGCTCAGCAGGCTGATGTGTATGCACCTATGTTGCGAGGGCAGCAGTCGGGGTTTTTCTCCTGGAGATCTTATGACGAAGATTATGATGACCTTATGTTCGATATTCTGAACGTCTATCAGCCTCCCAAGGATATAGTTCTACCTCAGACTGAAAAGATGTATAGTATCCACCAGGATGGCCAGGACGTTACTATCGAGCCGATAGTAGCCGAGGTTGAACCCAAGATCATTATGGGGGTTCGTTCCTGTGATGTGCGGGGAATCGATTATTTAGACGAAGTCTTTTTGACCAAAGGATATGTGGATGATGCTTATAAAGCTCGGCGCGATAAGCTCACTATTATAGCGAGTGCCTGTTATAACCCGGGAACCAACTGCTTTTGCGATTCCATGGGAGTAAGTCCCACTGATCCGGAATCAGCTGATGTTATCATGCGCGAAGTAACCGGCGGCTATGTTTGGGATGTGAAAACCGAAAAAGGGGAAGCGGTGACCAAACAGATTGAAGATCTGTTGGAAGAACAAGAGGTGGAACTGTTTCCCTTGAAGTCATTCTTGCGTAAGGTGGATTATTCAGGAGTAGCCGAAAAACTCAAAGATATGTTTGAGGATCCCATGTGGGAAAAATATTCTGAACCCTGCCAGACCTGTGGGATATGTACCTATCTGTGCCCCACTTGCTACTGCTTCGATATTCAGGTGAAGAACTGGGGAGATGAAGGCTATCGTTTTCGCTGCTGGGACTCCTGTATGTATCGGGAATACACGCAAATGGCAGGTGGTCATAATCCTCGTGAAGCTGCTACGGAAAGATTCCGTAACCGTTTCCTGCATAAGCTGCAGTTCTTCCCGGAAAGATATGGAAGACCACTTTGCACCGGATGCGGACGCTGCATAGTAACCTGCCCGGCGGGGGTAAATATTATCAAGATCATCGATACAGTAAAGGAGGCGGAAACCGGTGCATGATTGTAGCTGTGAAAAACCATTAGTACCGGGAATCGTCGAGGTAATTGACATCATAGATGAGACCCCTGATATAAAGAACTTTTACGTGCGTAGCGAAAATGGCGTGCCTTTTGATGTTATGCCAGGCCAACTGGCTATGGTTTCTCTGCTTCCAGTAGGAGAAGGTATGTTCTCGGTTTCCTGGCAAGAAGAGAATGATCATTTGGAATTTGCCATCAAACGAACCGGCCTGATGACCGATGAGCTTCATCGGATCGAGGTTGGTCAAAAGCTGGGAGTACGCGGTCCTTATGGCAATGGTTTCCCGGTAGAAGAGTGCAAGGGCAAGGATATGCTGTTCATAGCGGGTGGTATTGGACTGGCGCCTTTACGTTCTTTTATCAAATATTGCTTCAAACATCGTGAAGACTACGGCAAGATCACCATTTTATACGGAAGCCGGAGTTCAGCGGACTTGTGCTTCAAAGACGAACTATTTGAAAAGTGGCCTCAGGAAAAGGACACTGAGGTTTATGTAACCATTGACAATCCTGAAGAGGGTTGGGATGGTCATGTTGGATTTGTTCCGGCTTATTTAGAGGAACTGAATCCCAGCCCAGAAGGCACTATTGCGGTAATCTGTGGCCCGCCCATTATGATAAAGTTTGCTTTGCAGTCTTTAGAGAAAATGGGATACAGTGATGAACAGGTCATCACCACTCTGGAAATGCGCATGAAATGTGGTATCGGTAAATGTGGTCGCTGCAACATCGGTAGCGAGTATATATGTTTGGACGGCCCGGTATTCAACCTGGCCCAATTAAGGCAATTACCGCCCGAATGGTAGAGAAANNNACGTTCCCGCCAAACAAATAGCCTAGGTAAAACACCGCACCTATCACTACTATGTGAAATATCCACCAGCCTGTTTTCAAAAAATGAAAAGTACCAATATCATAACCATCTTCGGTTCTCAACTCATCGTTACCCACCTTTTCCACCTCCTTATAGTATTTAAATAATTCCCTGGTTAGGTGCAATTATGTATCGTCAAGCAGCGGATCAGAAGTTGATAGCAGAAGTTGCCTGCATATTGTTGTGGAAATAGGTGTGTTGCATTGACAAGTGGGCAATAATCACTAAAATGTTTATAGTTCGGCGAGTTGCACAAGAATGTGCACAAGCAAGGAGGATAATATAATGCAGGAACTTCGCCAAGATCTTTTGAATCCTACCGTAGCGAAGATGTTACGAACTTTTCATCTTGATAAGAACTATGTATCTGGTCAAGGCAGCTATTTGTTTGATGAAAAGGGCAACCGCTATCTTGATTTTATTGCTCAATACGGGGCGGTGCCATTTGGCTATAATCCGCCTGTGATCTGGGAGGCTTTGGAGCGGGTCAGGTCTCAGCAAATTCCCAGTTTAGTGCAACCATCTTTACCAGGTGAAGCCCTGCGTCTGGCCAATAAACTGGCCCAAATCACACCAGGGGATCTCTGTTATTGCACTTTTTGCCAGAGTGGAACCGAAGCTGTTGAAGCAGCTATCAAATTAGCTCGTTCTGCTACCGGAAAGCTGACCATCGTATCTACCGAGCGCAGTTTTCATGGTAAGACTCTGGGAGCTTTATCAGCCACTGGCAGAGATGTTTATCAAACACCTTTCGGTGCACCGGTACCTGGTTTCACTCGAATTCCCTACAATGATGCCGCTGCATTGGCTGAAGTTTTGGAAAACAATTCCGATGTGGCCGCTTTCATAGTGGAACCAGTGCAGGGCGAAGGGGGAATCATACCGGCTCAGCCTGGTTACCTGGCCCAAGTGCAGCGATTATGCCGTCAGCACGGGGTAGTGTTCATTGTCGATGAAATTCAAACTGGTTTGGGTCGTACCGGTAAAATGTTTGCCTGCGACCATGCAGGTATTGAACCGGATGTATTGCTTTTAGCCAAAGCTCTAGGGGGCGGATTGATCCCCCTGGGAGTATGTATAAGTTCACCCCGGGTCTACAATGATGATTTTGGAGCTTTGCACAGCTCCACCTTTGCCAATAATAACTTAGCCTGTGCAGTAGGTTCTGCCGTCCTGGAGGAATTGCTCAAAGATGACCAGCAGCTGATCAAAGATGTGGCTGAAAAAGGTGAATATTTATTGAAACGAGCCCATCAGCTGGGAGAATCCTACCCGGACATCATTAAGAAGGTTCGGGGGCAAGGGTTGATGGCAGGAATTGAGTTTCACGATCTGGACGACTGTGGGTCATATGATATGACTTATCTCTGTGACCGGGGGGGATTTACAGCCCTACTGGCTGGATTCCTGCTCAATGTGTTTCAAATTCGCCTGGTGCCCTTCCTAAACAACCCTATGACTGTACGTTTGGAACCGACTCTCACCATCACGGTAGAGGAGATCGACCAGATGATGGATGCCCTGGATACCGTTTGTCAAATCCTATCTCACCAGGATTATGCTCTCTTATACCGTTTCCTGATAGGGGACAATTCCCGACCGAAAAAAATAGCTGATTATCGACTTTCCCGTCGCAGTATCAAGGCATCAGTTTTAGAGGAAGGAGAAACACCCACCCAAAAATTTGCTTTTATAATACACTATCCTGGGCCAGAGGATGTTATTGCCAATAATCCTTCCTTTGTGCGTTTTTCCCGCCCTGAATTGTATGAGCTTTTGGATTGGCAGTGTCAGACCGGCGAAGCGGGAATGGTGTGCCATATGCCGGCCATTCGCTCCCGGAGCGGCAATGTAGCCGAAGGTTGGCTGATCGGGGTTCCCTATGGTGCCCGCCAGATCATGTCTTTACCCCGGGAAGAAGTTGTGAAAGTAATAGGTGAGGCAGTAGATATGGGACGCGACCTGGGAGCCGGCATAGTAGGCCTGGGTGCTTTGACCTCAGTAGTGACCCGGGGAGGACGCTCAGTCACAGATCGAAACGTAGCGGTCACCAGCGGCAATAGTTTCACGGTACTCATGGCCATGGAAGCTCTCTACCGCGGAGCGGAAAAGATGCACATCGATGTAGCTCAAGCCCAGGGAGCAGTGGTAGGCGCTACCGGGTCTATTGGTAGAGCCTGTTCCTTACTGCTGTCTGAGCAGGTGGCTAATATAATACTACTGGGTAATGACCAACATCCCACCAGCAGTCGCAACCGTCTGCGGTCGCTCCATAGAGATCTCTTTGCCTATGCTCAGCAGAGGTTGGCAAGGGGGGAGGAAAGCGGTCTGGCTGGTTGGCTGAAAGATGCCGTGGAAGGCCTATCAAGCCTTAATGATCTTCGGTCCCGGCAACTGTTGGAAACTTATCACCAGGGCCAGTTTTCTGGGGAGTGGGTGCAAGCAGTGGCGGAGTGCTTAAATCTGGATGTCCCCGTGGAAACCAGTCTCAGCTTGACGGAGTCTTTACCGCTCTGTGATCTAATAGTGGCCACCAGTAATGCTCCCGATTATTTAATCCACCCTTACCATCTGAATCCGGGTTGTGTAGTATGTGATGTGGCACGGCCCGCCGATGTATCACCGGAAGTATACCAGCAAAGAGATGATGTTCTGGTTCTAGAGGGTGGTCTGGTACAGTATCCGGACAATATCTCTTTCGGGCCCAACTTCGGTTACCGGGAGGGTGTTAGTCTAGCCTGTTTGTCGGAAACTGTTCTGCTGGCCATGGAAGGAGATTACCAGCACTTCAGCATTGGTGCCAAACTGCCTTTGGAAACAGTAGCCTATCTGCGGCAGCTAGGCGAGAAACATGGTTTTAGTTTAGCGGGACTGGTCATGAATGGCCGGGAAATCACTGATGAAGATATCGAGCAGATCTATAATCGTTCCCGGCAGCTAAAGGCAGCACAAAACCTGTAATACAAGATCAAGCAAGTGGGTCAGGTCTGAAGATTTTTACTTACTGACACAAGAGGGAGTTCAGCTTTCCCAAGTAAGTAAATATTTTCAGAGGCTGGCCCCTTTTCATGCTATTAATAAGCAGGAGAATTTGCATCGATTGCCAAACCTTAATAGAATAAAGGGAAGGAAGGAGGCCAGAGCTCATTGAATGAAATAGTGATACGTAGAGATGGCAAATGGTATTATAACAATGCGGAAATGTTTCGCCGCAATATAGTCAACTTACTGGCGGTTAATATAGATAAACAAGAAGATGGCAATTATATCATAGCTATGGGTAATGAGGTTTCTGGAATCGATGTGGAAGACGTTCCATTCTATGCAACCGGAATACAGGAAACGGAAAAGGGGGGCTTAAAACTAATCTTTCATGACCTGCAGGAATATGAGCTAACTGAGGAACTGCGCTTGTATTTTAAGGGAGACGTACCTTACATCTCCTACCGTTGGCCCGCTGATACCCGACTCAGCCGGGGCATTTACTGGAAGCTCAGTGATTACTTTAGCTTCCGGGGTGACGAGGTGTATATTGTTCCCCCTGGATCCAAATAATTGTGGTGCTGTTAGGAGGCCAATTTTATGCCGATTAGAATTGTAACAGATACCTCATGCGATCTTCCTGATGAAATCCTGATCAAACATCAGATCGATATGATCCCCTTAAAGGTCACCTTTGCAGATGGAGAGACTTATCTTGATCGCTTAGAGCTTTCCCCGGAGTTATTCGTACAAAAAATGGCTGCTTCTCGTCATCTTCCCAAAACGGCTGCACCTGATCCCAGTACTTTTGTAGAGCATTTTGAGAGGGGATTGCGTGAGGCTGGCGATGTCCTATTCATTAGTTTATCATCTGGCCTTAGCGGCACTTTCCAGATAGCTCAACTGGCCCAGAGGATGCTAGGCAATACCAAGGTAAAAGTCTTTGATAGTTTATCAGCTTCCCTGGGAACTGGAATCATGGCTGTACGGGCAGCTCAAATGGCGGCAGCTGGTTGGGGCATAGATGAAGTTATTAAGGGACTGAGCAGTACTCTGCAGACCAAACAAACTATTTTCACCCTCAACACCCTGGAGAATGTGGTCAAAGGCGGGAGGTTAAAACGAATAGAAGGCTTGGCAGGGGATTTACTACATATTAAGCCTGTTTTCCTAGGCAATAATGATACTGGCAAACCGGAATTATATGAAAAAGTTAGAGGACGACACAAAGCTATAAAGCTTATGGTAGATATGCTGGGACAACTAGTGGGCAGTTTAGAGGATAGAATAGTGGGCATCACCCATGTGCACTGCCTAGCTGATGCCCAGCATCTTGAGCACCTGATTGCCGAGCGCTACAGCCCTGAGGCCATCTGGATCAGCGATATGAGTGCCACCATTGGAACCTATGCTGGTGAAGGGGGTTTAATGGTCAATGTATAAAAAAAAGGGGGCTTTATTGCCGATCAAGCCCCCACACAATGGTAATACACACCCCTATGTGTATTGTCCCCCCAGTTATTTACTCTTGCAATTTATATGCCAATAATTTTAAGATGCCTAGATAAATAGAAATTGGCATCAGTCCACTTGGACAAAACCGAGATGTCTCGATTAGACAACAAAAAGTGTACACATCAAGAGACACCATTATCCAGAAAGAGACACCTAGAGGCGACTGATTTCTGGCGGCCGAAATCGCTTTTCATCTATCTGCAGAGCGTGGTCGATACTCGCTAGCATATCCTCCCGGTCAGCCGGGATCATTCCCTGGACATCCCAGTAATTAGAAACATGGTCACTCAGAACCATACTGTTTTCACACTCCAGGTGTTCCACCAAGAGCCTGATCTCTTGCAGGGCCTGGTGAGCAGACAATAACTTGAATTTCCCCTGGTGGTAATCTTCGTATAGAGGGGTGTTGGGAACGGGAACAAAGGTGCGCAAACGAATAAAATCGGGGCTGAACTGACTTAAAACCCGAGCACTCTCCAGTGCATGTTCACGAGTTCTCTCCAGACCGCCGATCCCTACCAGATAGTATTCACTGGTCTGCAAACCAGCTTGCTTTAGCTTGAGTCCGGCTTCCACTATCTGAGTTGAGGTTACTCCTTTATTGATTCTTTCCAGGGTAACATCATCGCCGCTTTCCATGCCGGTATGGATTCTGGTCAATCCGGCAGCCTTGAGTCGCTGGAGGTCTGCCAGGCTCTTTTTGTTTATATACCGGGCTGATCCATAAACGGTAATACGCTGTAATCTGGGAAATAGCTCCTTTGCATACAGGAATATTTCCTCTAATTGATCGGTTTTCATTATTATTGTGTTGCCATCGGGAAAGAAGATGGAATAGATACCATCTCCATAATAATCTCTAGCCATGGCTAGATCTTCTTTGATCTCATGAACCGGCCGCAGGCGGAAACGAGTACCCTTATACATTTGACAGAAAGTGCATTTGTTGTGGGGACACCCAATAGTAGCTTGGATCAGCAGGCTGTTAGCCTCACTGGGTGGCCTGTAAACGGTTCCTTCATAACGCAATATATCTACCTCCTTGCATCTTAGCCTAGCAGATTTTATGATAAGGTAAAAGTCGCATATTAGATGTAAATTATGGGCAGTTAGCGGGATTTACTTGTCATATAACCCCAAAGAATATATAGTTAAATAAGAATATAGCACACCATACTGTAAAGGTTGGGGATTAATGTCGGTTAGGGTTTTGATCGTAGATGACGATGAACGGGAACGGATCGTACTTCGTTATGTATTCGACCAAATCAAAGATGTCGACTTAGTGGGTGAGGCAGTCCACGGCCTAGAGGCTTTGCTGTTTTGCCAGGAAAAGAAGATCGACCTGGTCTTTCTGGATATAGCTATGCCGGAGATGGGTGGCTTGGAGACTGCCCGCAAGCTGTTGGAAATGAAAGAGCCGCCCCTATTTGCCTTTGTCACTGCCCGCCGGGAAATGGCTGTAGATGCCTTTGAACTGGGAGCACTGGATTTCATCGTCAAGCCTATCGATAAGCAGCGCGTGGAGAAAACCATCGAAAGAGCCAAAGAACGCATAGCTCATAAAACATTTGTTGAGGAAATGGTGCGTGACCGCTTAAAAGAACGCATTGATTTCATGCTGCAGCGCTATAAAAATTACGAGATTTTTTCCAGTAAACTGCCCGTTCGAGAGAAAGGCAAGATCACTCTGCTCAATCAAGACGATATAGTATACTGCGAGAGTCAGGGTAAGAAGGTCTATATATGCACCCGGGAAGGGAATGGTTATCTCAGTAATTACACCCTGGCGGAGTTGGAAAAACGTCTTGATAATACCAGTTTTTTTCGCGCCCATCAGGCTTTCATAGTAAATCTGGATTACATCAAAGAGATCGTCAATTTTGGCGAGGGTTCCTACATTCTGCATCTCACCGATGGTAGTAAGAATATCATTCTCAGTCGTTCCCGTGCCAAACAACTCCGCGATAAGATGGGCATATAGAAAAACCGAACAGGACACAAAAAAGACTATTTATCCCCATAATACCGCTTAACATTCCGAATAAAACCAACCTGGCAAGATAAAGAATTCATAAGAGAGCAACTGCGAAATGGAGAAGGGAAGGCCTTTTGGACTGGGCTCTCCCTTTGTATATAGGGACTTTTTATGCCTGCCATAAATTTGCACCATAAGTCACAAGCTAGGGCAAATTATCCAATGAAAACAACCAACTTCAGCCCTTATAGAGAAAAATATCACATAATAGTTTATAGTTTAATTAGTGAATAAGGACGGTGAAATAGAAAGAAAGGAGGGCTATTCAAGAACTTTTTTCCGGCTTTATAAATGGACGGATTTTTTAGCCGGGAAAATAAACATGATACTCACCCAAAGAGATGGAGAGTTGGACGGAAACGGATTTACCTTTTTGCATGAGGGGAGTGATAATCTATGATACCTTTTGCTAAGCTAGAGCGATACGCAGGAAATGAGTCGCTGTTTGAACTGGTTTTGATGTCGGCTGTATCCACACTGGTAGGTGAACCGCTGCATATACATGCGGAAGGCTTACGAGGAACCGGAAAAACTACTATAATGCGTGCGGTGCGGGGCATTCTTCCCGATATCACCAGAGTCAAGGGGTGTGTTTACAACTGTGACCCCCAACAACCCCATTGTCCTGAGCACAAACACATGACCTCCCAAGAACTGGCTGCTATCGGTACCGAAGAAATACCTATGCCTTTCCTGGAGATTTCCCACTCTGCTAAAGTAGGCACTGTAGCAGGCAGTATCGATCTAAGTCGTTTGACAGATCAAGAGACACCGGAAGCCCGCCTGTTACCAGGGATGATACCGCAAGCTCACCGGGGCATTCTATTTATAGACGAGATCAACCGATTGGCTGATACATCCCCAGAGATCACCGATATCCTGCTGGATGTCATGGGGAACAAGCCAGGGCACATCCAAATTGAGGAAGCGGGTCTGCCGGTGGTAGAGATACCAGTTAATGTTTCGGTTTGGGCAGCCTCCAATCCTGACGAGGATCCTGGCCCTCTGGAAGAAATTAGACGTCAATTGTCGGATCGCTTTGATATGGTCTGTTATATGGGCCGTCCCGATTCGGTCGATATTCTGGCCCAGATGTTGAAAGAGAATTCCCATGTCTATAAGAATAGAAGAAATAATAATGATGAAGATGATCAAGGTAATGAAGTGTATCGCAAGAACATAGTTAAGTGGGCGGGCTTGTTTGAACAAGCAGATCTTCCTGACTTTTTACGGAATTTTATTGCCCGTCTTTATATCAAACATAATCTGGAGAGTATACGCGCTATCGAGGCGATGCAGCAGGGAGCTGTTCTGCACAGTATAATCAGGGGCCGCGACAAGGTCTTGATCAATGATGTTACAGACATGATACCGCTGGTATTGAAACATAGAGTAGATGGAGACACCTTGATCAGAATGATAAATGATGTGGATGCCAAATCCAACAAGGATGGGATCCTATCCTTCAGAGGACGCAAGAATAAGTCGAAGCAAGACAATGAACAACCAGACTATTTCCCCCAAAATGCTCGTCCGCTTAAAGATATGAGCCGGGGAGAACTTATCAATACAGAGAAGACCTTAACACCTTCTGACTACTAGGCAGTCTCGGTTGAGGGGGGAATTACTATGATGGGGGAAAAGACCAACATAGATAAGGCTGCCGCAGTTGGTAATTATCTGAGCTTATACTTTGGACAGAACCAGGGCGTGCGCCTGGGCGAGAGTACGGTAGTCAGCCGTAAAGCCCACGGTCGTTTGCCAGAAAAAAGGATCAAAGGTCAGATAAAGATCCTTCTGAACCGTGACGCGGGTAAGACCTACCTGGATTACGTGGATGCTGACCAAGTTGTTCATATTGATACTTATCATAAACCAGGTGAAATTGACCCGCGCGATATAGCACGGGCAATTTTTTATGCCCTGGAAGCTCATTTTCTGCAGCAGAACCCTCAACTACAGTATGCGGAAGACGAACGCTTTCGCATGGTGACTGGCTATGCCAACAAGCTATTTATAACTACCAATGGGGGTAAAGGCACAGTTTATGACCTATTTCAAGGTGTAGTACGTCCTTTCATCGAGGGTGAAGAAGGCCATGACCATGTCCATATTTTAGCTCGCCTGAGTCGGGAAGAGTATTATCTGGTCTATGTGATTGCCGAAGCGGTAGAAGAGGTAATACTTCAGTCCGAACTCAGATTATCTAAAGTGCGCAATATAACTCATGGGAATCAAAAACAAGCCGAAGAAAGTTTTGCGGAATATATCAAATTGCCCTGGAAAAGGTTCAAGGGTCAGAATGCCCGGCAGTTACCTGCCAAAGAGAATGTCAATCAACTGGTTCTCAAACTGGCAGAGAAGTTTGGAGGAGTAGATGAAATCGAGGATTTTCTAGAGAACTACTCCACCAACGTCTTTAAACGTAAAGGTATCGATCAGCAGAAGAAAAAGTGGGGAGATATTGAACATTATGTGGAGCAACTCGAAGAGCTGGGGCTGATCAAGGATACCCTCATGGGCAAGGTTTTGACCAGGAAAGGATTGGAACTAAAAGAATTCGTTATCAATCATAAATGTGAATTAGAGACGGAAATAAGGAGAAATATTCGCCGGGCTCCCTCCGGAGGTACTAGCCGTTTTCGCAAGCTGGGCAAGGTGGACAAGAAATCGAGCCAGGTGGAATTCACTAATCGCAATAAGACTGTGAATGATCCTGAAAAAAACTGGTCCGGGGATTTGGCGGTTCCGGAAACCATTATCCAGGCTAAAAAGAACTCATTTCTGCGCGGTGATACCAGCCTAAAGATAAAAAAGAGCGACTTGCATTATTATGAGAAGAAAACCTATATTCCCATCGATGTATGTCTGCTGATAGACGCCAGTGGAAGTATGGCAGGTGATAAACGCCAAGCGGCCTGCTTTTTGGCCGAACATTTGCTGTTAACGGGCAAAGAAAAGGTGGCGGTGGTTACTTTTCAAGAGCGCAGCAGTAAAGTGGTAGTACCATTTACCCGTAATGAGAGCCTCCTTCGCAAGGGATTGTCGACTATCAACCCGGCTGGATTGACACCTCTGGCCGACGGCATTATGACAGCTCTTAATTTGATCAACAATACCCGGGTGCGCAATCCCCTGCTGGTCTTGATCACCGATGGTATTCCCAACACTCCTTTATGGACCATGGATGCCAAAGCTGATGGCCTGGAGGCTGCTGGCCGAATTGCTAACAGCAACATCAGGTTCATATGTATAGGGGTGGAATCAAACCGCTATTACCTGGAGAAAGTGGCTGAGCAAGGTGAGGGAGTGCTCTATCTAGTGGACGATTTGAATAAGGATAACCTCATCAATATCGTAAAAGCGGAAAAGAAAACCATGCTGGATTCCAGACGCGGACTGGCCTAAGCTGGGCGAAAATGGTTTTGACATACGGAAATTTGACATTTTTCTCTAAAGTCCGGTACAATTAGGATTAGTTAATGTTTTCACTAAAGTAGGAATGCAAACCCGTAGTTTGCTTTAATAACTCCTCCTTCGTACACGAGCACCATTTTGGTGCTCGCTTTTTTTTGGCATAAAATGGTGGCTGGTCTCGTATGATGTACAAGCAACCGTAAGGGAGGCCGAAAACATGCCCCAGCGTTTTATTGTCATTATAACCGTTCTCGTCCTGGCGATCTGTTTGCTCAGCGGAGGATGTCAGTCCTCCAATGAACAATCTTCCATAAAAAGCTGGCGGGACTTGGTCGATCTATTGCCTGAACCCCAGGATCCGAGCCAGACGGAACTACAGGATGAGGTGCCTGCTGTTGAACAACTGCCCAGTGCCATGGATGATCAGGAAACCATTGAAGTGATGCTTTATTTTGGAGGACAGGATGGCCTGTCACTGGTGCAAGAAAGCCGCGTTATAATTAAAGAGGAAGGAATTGCTCGTAGCACATTAAATGAATTGATAAAAGGACCAGGCACACCGGAGTATTTGAGCGTTTTTCCTCCAGGCACCAGATTGCTGGATATCAATGTGAAACCAGATGGGTTGTGCATCGTCGATCTTAGCAGGGAAGCTTGCCAGGTAGCTAATCAGCAACAAGAAGAAATGATGGTCATGGCCATTGTTAACACTTTAGGCCAATTTGCTACGGTAAAAGAGGTGAGCTTTATGATCAACGGTGAATTGGTTCAAGAAATCGGAGGCTTTGTTGACTTAAGCCAACCCCTTAAAACCGCCAATTGAATATTTAAGTCCACTGGGGGAGACGGGTGGCCCGTTTCCCTTTTCTTTTTGGGAACAGCAATGGAATTAATGACCTAAAAGTGATACATTAATTAATGTATGTTGGGGAAGGGTAGAATAGGCTACCAATCCCATCTAATGAGGTGTTTGCTTGAAGAATAAACAACCCATAGGAGTGCTGGATTCCGGTGTAGGCGGGCTCACCGTTGTAAAAACTATGCTGACTGAGCTGCCTGACGAGGATTTTGTTTATTTTGGATTATATTCCGGGCGTAAGTTATAAGCTCTTCAGGTGTCTTACTGCCATAGGGCAGGTGAGC
>DBRE01000096.1 GCA_002305535.1 Syntrophomonas sp. UBA1376 | reverse complement strand
AGAATATAATCGGGAACCTGAAAAAAGCGCACAGCCGCCTCCCAGAGCAACAATAAGCCAACTATGGAGAAATAGGGTGCTAATTGCTCAACGGTATTTTGGGTTTTTTTCATCCACGGTCACTCCATCCGGCTTATTCTAAAAAATAAAGCGACTGCTCCACCTGAAAAAGGATAGAGCGGCCGCAGTTATCGCAATTTGGTTCCTACGCTGGCATTACCCAGATCAGGTTCCAGGGTCTGGACGACACAGTCCACTCTCAGCCGGATTTCTCCAGCTCCCCTTTTTCAGTTAATCTCATTATAGGTATCGGGTCGATATCGGTCAAATATGTTTTGATGATTATGTCGATAGGAAAACCTAATCGAGACTTGCCCAACCAATCTTTAAGTGATACACTAAACCAAGCTTTTTAGCTTAGATTAGATTAGATGAGAGGAGAACGATGAGATGAGTAGAGAACAGCTCACCAAAATTATACTGCCTGAGGATAAGACGCCCCGCTTTTGGTACAATGTCCAGGCAGATATGCCCAATCTTCCTGAACCTGGATTAAATCCCCAGACAAAACAACCATTGGCCCCGGCTGATTTAGAGCCTATATTTGCGCGCGAATTAATTGCTCAAGAAGTATCCACGGAAAGGTTTATTGAGATCCCGGCTGAGGTACAGGAGCTTTACAGACAGTTCCGGCCTTCGCCTCTGTTTCGTGCTCGTCAGTTGGAAAAAGCTCTAGATACGCCCTGCCGTATTTATTACAAATATGAAGGTAGCAGCCCGGTAGGCAGTCACAAGTTAAATTCCGCTTTGCCCCAGGTTTTCTTTAACAAAGTTCAGGGTATTAAGCGCCTTACTACTGAAACCGGTGCTGGCCAGTGGGGAACGGCTTTGTCTTTGGCCTGTAAACAATTTGGACTGGAAGCCATGATCTATATGGTAAAGATCAGTTTCACCCAAAAGCCTTATCGTCGTTCCATCATGGAATTATACGGGGGAAAATGTGTGGCCAGTCCCAGTACCCTCACCGAGAGTGGGCGCTCTGAATTAGCCAAAGATCCTAATACCCCCGGATCTCTAGCCATGGCCATAAGTGAAGCGATCGAAGATGCTCTTCAGCGTGAGGATACCAATTACTCGCTGGGCAGCGTTTTGAATCATGTCTGTATCCATCAGTCTATTATCGGCCAGGAAGCTCGCCTCCAGTTAGAAATGGTCGATGATTATCCGGACATAGTTATCGGTTGTTGTGGAGGCGGCAGTAATTTTGCGGGTATAGCTTTTCCATTTGTGCCTGATAAATTGGCGGGTAGAAATATCCGCTTGATTGGGGTCGAACCCGCCGCCTGTCCGACTTTGACCAAAGGTGTATTTGCTTACGACTTCTCTGACACCTCCGGGTTGACACCTATTATGAAAATGTATACTCTGGGGCACAATTTCACACCCTCAGGCATCCATGCCGGCGGACTACGCTTCCATGGCGAATCGCCCCTGGTCAGCCAGCTTTATCATGATGGTTTGCTAGAAGCGGTGGCAGTCAAACAAAATGCTACCTTTGCGGCGGCTATGATATTTGCCCAGACGGAAAGCATTGTACCGGCACCAGAGTCAGCCCATGCTATTCGCACTGCCATCGATGAGGCCTTGCAGGCCAAAGAAGAAGGGGTCAGCAAAACTATACTCTTCAATTTAAGTGGTCACGGGCACCTGGATCTGTATTCCTATGATCGCTATTTGTCAGGAGAAATGGAAGACATCGAGTTTTCCGAAGAAGACCTCCAGGAAAGCCTGAAGAGCCTACCCCAGATATAAAACACAAAAACCTTAACCCTGGCCAAGGTCAGGGTTTTTTTATGTCTATTTGCATCGACCAGCATCTTCCATGTATGATAATATCAGCATTTACAGGGGGAAATCGATCTGAAACGTTTGCAAGTTATAGCAGGACTGCTGATACCGGGACAGCCGGCGGCTGATATTGGTGCCGATCATGCTCTTTTGTCGATATATCTGATAGAGCAGCAAATTGTTCCTCGAGTCATAGCTACTGAGCTAGGGGACGGCCCCTATCAACGATTATGTAAGGCAATTACTAACAGTCCTTATGTCAATCATATCGATGTGCGTCAAGGAGATGGCCTCCAGCCCCTGCTACCAGGGGAAGTAAAGAGTGTAGTCATGGCTGGTATGGGAGGCGATACTATGGTGCAGGTACTCAGTTATGATTGGATTAAAGCCAGCAGCTTTGACAGCTTCGTTTTTCAGCCCATGAGCCGACCGGGTGCCTTGCGTGGGGCTTTGGCCCGGCAAGGTTGGATACTCACTGACGAAAAGCTGGTGCAGCAAAACCATCATTTTTTCAATATTTTAGTAGCCCTTCCCGGTGGACAGCCCTATCACCTCTCTCCTCTGGAACTGGACATAGGGCCAATTCTGCTCCACCAAACTGATCCTGCGGCCCAGGCTTATCGACAGCTGTTTTGGAGAAGTTATCAGCGCACTCGCCAGAGCTTAATTCAGAGTAAAACTAATCGCAGCAATCACTTGCTGAAGGAAGTGGATAGTAAACTGGAAGCATTGGAGGTGTATTTACCATGAAAGCTCGAGTAAAGGACATTGCTGCTCTGATGGAGAAGCATTACCCATTGGATTTGGCCGAACAATGGGACAATGTTGGATTACAGGTAGGTTCAATGGGGCGTGAAGTAGCCAAAGTGGTGGTGGCTTTGGAACTTGATCACCAGGTATTGGATCAGGCTTGGCAGGAGAATGCCGACCTGATAATTACGCATCACCCCTTAATTTTTAAGGCCTTATCCAGTATTAAAGTCGATTCACCGGTGGGAAGCTTGATTCGCAAACTCATTATGGCTGACATCAGTCTATATGTAGCCCATACCAATTTGGACAGCGCCTCTAAAGGAGTAAACCAAATACTGGCTGAGAGGGTTGGTTTACTAGACATTGGACCGTTGCCACTGAGAACCGCTGGTAGCTATGAGACTTTGTACAAACTGGTAGTCTACGTACCACTTACACATGTGGATGAGGTTCGCGCAGCTATCAGCAGTGCCGGAGCCGGTTTTATCGGCAATTATTCGGAGTGCACTTTCCAATCTCTGGGTGTGGGTACTTTTAGACCGGGGCCAGGTACTCAACCTTTTATCGGCCAGACCGGCCAATTGGAAAAGGTAGACGAATTTCGTTTGGAAACTATCTGCCCACAGCATCTCTTAAAATCGGTCATTGAGGCTATGCAGCAATCGCATCCTTATGAAGAAGTGGCTTATGATGTCTATAAACTTGAAAATTCCGGAACCATGTATAGCCCAGGAAGGACAGGAAGGCTGTCTCAGGCGGTCACTTTAGGCAAGTTAGCTGAACAGGTGCAGTCCCAATTGAACTTGCCTGCTCTAAGACTTGTAGGAGATAGGGAACATTTGGTGCAAAAAGTTGCGGTAGTCGGTGGTTCCGGAGCCAGCTTTATAAAGGAAATCGCCGGGCAGGCTGATGTGCTGATCACCGGTGACTTGAAATACCATGAAGCCAGAGATGCGGCAGCCTTAGGATTAGCCATGATCGATGCCGGCCATCAGGCAACTGAAGAACTGGTGGTGCAAGAGGTGTGTCATTTATTGGAGAAAGAGAGTTCTCAAGCTGGCTGGCAGGTTGAATATATACCGATATCTGTAACTCCTCCTTGGGAGGACTTTGGTATAAAAGAACTGTAAAAAGCAGGAACGCGCGAGAATTGTGTAGAATAGGGAGAGAAATAAGGCTAGGAGGATGAAGTCTTTGCTGCGGATAAAGGTCAGTAATCTAAAACCGGGATCCCGCACTGGTAAGGATCTTTACAGTTATGATTCTCAACTTCTGTTAGCGCAAGGAACCGTAATCACCCAGGAACACTTAAATTCTTTTGCTAGGAGAGGTATCGAGGAGATTTTTATCATGGATTCCCGACCTAAACGTCGGAGCGGCAAGGACTTCTCTGATACTTATGTTGAATCCTTACATGTAGTTAAGAATTTCATGATGGAAGCTAAGCTAGGCAAACCCATGGATGGGGAAGAAATAAGAAAGACTACTGATATGCTATTTCTACAGGTTTTTGACGAAAATGACCTGTTTCGTCAGATGCGCTTGATGAAAGATAAGGATGATTATCTTTTTACCCATTCGGTAAACGTAGCTTTATTATGCATACTGATTGGTCGCTGGCTAAAGTTGGGTGAGGGAACCATTAGAGAACTGGGTACAGCGGGACTTTTGCATGATATAGGTAAAGTCCAAATTGATGGAGCCATCTTAACCAAACCCGGTAAGCTTACTGATGAAGAATTTGAAGAAATGAAGAAACATACTATGTTGGGTTATGACCTAGTTGTTCAAAGCGGATCCTTTTCCACTGAAATTGCCAATGCCGCCCTAATGCATCACGAAAGAGCTGACGGAAGCGGTTATCCCATGGGTGTTAAAGGCTATAAAACTCCTTTTTATGCAGCGGTCACAGCAGTGGCAGATGTATACGATGCAATTACCTCGGATCGGCCTTACTCGACTCGTTCTTCTCCCTACACAGCTGCAGAAGTACTGTGGCAGGAATCCTTTGGACGATTGGATCCCCGCATTGTCAAAGTGTTTTATGACAAAATAACCAACTTTTATGTGGGGAATCAAGTTCTCCTCTCCAACAATGAAAAAGGGGTAGTAGTCTATATCGATCCTTCTCAGCCAACCCGACCGATCGTTATGGTGGATGATAATAAGTTCTACAACCTGGCTACTGACCGCAATATTATCATTCAAGAAATTATTGATTAGCGTATTTATCGGGCTTGAAGGGGTAATATACTATTAAAGTCCCACATTATGGACTTGATGAATAAAAGACTTATCTAGATGGAAGAATTTGAGTATTGGTACAAAATTATAGGATGAAGAAAAAATATTGCATCTTTTTTAGTTTAATAGCAGGATTTCCCGTTTTTTTGGGGAAAGTTAACTATGGTTTTAATTTCACTGAAAAGGGAGGACTATGTAGTGAACAAATCGGAACTTGTCAAAGCGTTAGCGGAGAAGGCTGAGATCACCCAGAAGGATGCAGCCAAAGCACTTGATGCTGTAGTCGAAACTGTTCAGCAGGCTTTGTCCAAGGGTGACAAGGTGCAAATTATTGGGTTCGGTAGCTTTGAGGTTCGTGACCGGAAGGAAAGAAAGGTCATCAGCCCGGCCACTGGACAGGAAATCAAAGTTCCTGCCACAAAAGTCCCCGCTTTTAAACCCGGCAAATCCTTAAAGGAAGCTGTTGCATCTGGACAGAAAGCAGCTCCCAAAGCGGCTGCTAAGAAAAAGGCCGCCAAGAAAAAATAGTCTTGTTTACCCAAAGTCAAGGGAGGTATGGTATTGCATACCTCCTATTTCTTTTGGGGGAATCTAAGGGGCAGGAGTTTTGCCTGATCGGCTATGATCGTTAAGCCCCGGCCTCTTTTATTTAGCTTTCCCCTGACCATCATTATTCCTTCGGAGGGAATAAATATTTCACTTCCCCACTTCTTATAAGCCTCTTCAAACATAGTGACATCGGTTAACCCAAACTCATCCTCCAGAGCAAAGAAAACAGTTATGCGTCCGCTACGGGTAGGGGGACGATGAGGGTGCAGGAGCAGTCCGGCGACCTGTACGTAAGATCCGGATCTCAGGGCGGTTAGTTCCTGGGATGAAAGTATACCCCGCTGCTGTAGCCAGGGACGCCAAAAGGTCATAAAGTGCTCCTGTACATCCAACCCCAGCAGATCTCGTTCCATGTACCGCTTCTGTGGTGCAGAAAAGTCAGTGATAGTATGGGGGAGCTGGTCGGCAAATAGACTGCTCTTGGTTGATCCCAGCTGGGGAAGAAGAGTCAAAAGTTCACGGCGGTTGGCATACAAACTGTCCAAAGCGCCACATTTTACTATATTCTCAGCCTCATCCTGGGGAGGAGCAACTCTTTCTATAAAATCCGTCGCCGAAGCAAAGGGACGCAAACCCTGCTGTTGATGAATTGAATTAAGAGTGGAGCTGCTGATACCTTTAATTAATTTTAGGCCGATCCTAATTGCAGTAGACGATTCCGCGCGGCAGTCAGTTGGGCTTTCATTAACATCGGCGGGCAGCAGCTTGATACCGCGCCGCCGTGCCTCGGTGGCAATTATGTAGGAAGGATAGTATCCCATAGGCTGATGGTTCAACAAGGCCGCGAAATACTGAGCTGGATGATGTTTCGCTAAATAGGCGGTCTTGTAGCTAGTAGTGGCAAAGGCGGCTGCATGAGCTTCGCAGAACCCATAACTGGCATAGCCTACCATACAAGCAAATATGGACTTGGCTACACCTGCATCGATACCGTTTTGGACTGCCTTTTCCACAAAATGCTGGCCGATTTCCTCCATTACCCGCTGGGAACGGGCATGGGTCATTACCCGTCGCAGTCGATCAGCTTCCCCGGGAGTGAATCCGGCAACAGCAATGGCGATTTCGATCACCTGTTCCTGAAAGAGTATTACTCCATAGGTCTTTTCCAGGATCGGTTTCAATAGCGGGTGCAGGTAGGTTATTTCTTCCTGACCTTGACGACGGCGAATATAGGGATCGACCATATTGCCTTTGATAGGGCCCGGCCTAATCAGGGCCATGCTGGCCACTATATCCTCCATATGGCTGGCTCCCAAGCGGGTCTGCAGGGCACGCTGGGCGGGACTTTCCAGCTGGAAAACCCCGATGGTCTCACCTTGACTGATCATATCATAAGTAGCACTATCATCCAGATCAATGCGATCATACTCCAAAGAAATACCCGTTTCCTGGATCTGTTGGACAGTATCTTGGACTACCGAAAGAGTTCGCAGGGATAAAAGATCCAGTTTCACCAGTCCTAATGCTTCTATATCATCTTTGTCAAACTGGGTAATAACAGGCCCCAGGGCTGATTTTTGCAGGGGGGTAAAATCAGTTAAAGGAACGTTGCTGATCACCAGACCTCCCAGATGAGTGCCCAGAAAACGCGGAAATCCGGCTATGTGTTCACATACATCCAGGAGCAGCTGAAAACGCTGTTCTTTTAATGGACTATTACGCAGTTCAGGCAGATGGTCAAGCAGACCACGGATACGATCGGCATAAGTATGGGGCAGGCTTTTGGCGATTTTGCCTAATTCGACTTCATCAAAACCAAGCACCTTGCCGATATCCCTTACCGCTGAGCGAGCCCTAAAAGTGTTATAGGTAGATACCCGGGCTACTCTTTCAGTTCCGTACTTTTTATAAACATAGTCGATGACCCGATCACGATAGCGGGCTTCAAAATCAATATCGATGTCGGGTAACTGAGAACGTTCCGGGCTCATAAAGCGCTCAAACAGAAGGCCTCTTTGCAAGGCATCCACATCACATATAAAGAGACAGTAAGAGACCAGGGAGTCAGCTGCCGA
Organism: Syntrophomonas sp. UBA1376; assembly: GCA_002305535.1. Taxonomy (GTDB): domain Bacteria; phylum Bacillota; class Syntrophomonadia; order Syntrophomonadales; family Syntrophomonadaceae; genus DTU018. Next base: position 16,219 of record DBRE01000096.1, on the reverse strand, counting down.
GCCCCGACCAGCATAACGAATGCCCTGGCGGCGGGCAAACTGGGCCACATCCCATACTACAAGAAAATAGTCAGCAAATCCCATCTGCTCAATAATTCCCAGCTCATAATCCAGACGCTGCTGCACCAAAGGAGTTATTTTTCCATAGCGCTCCCGAGCTCCGGCATAACTAAGCGAGCGCAGGTAAGCGGCCGCATCTCCTCCGGGTGGGGAGGCAAAACGGGGGAAATGTACTGGGGATCCAGTCAAAACTCCCTGACATTGTTCAGCGATAAGTGCTGTATTAGCAAGAGCCCGGGGGCAAAAGCTAAAGCGTTCCTCCATAGAGGCTGTGGACTTTAAGTACTGTTCGGCATTAAGAGGACGGGCTGGGTGGATGTCATCTATACGCAGCAGGTGGTTAACACATATCAGCAGATCGTGGATCATGAAATCCTGGCGGTCAGCATAATGGACATTATTAGTGGCTACCGATTCCAGATCCAGGCAGTCCCCCAGCTGCATAAGTCTATGGTTGAGGCGCTGATTACCCGGCAGCAGAGTATCCTGCATTTCTATATAAAAGTTCTCTTTGCCCAGCACATCCCGATAGTGCCGGGCACACTCCAGAGCCTGTCGGTAGTGTCCCTTGAGGATGAGGACGGGAATTTGTCCCTGGCGGCATCCCGATAGTACCAGGACATCTTCCATTTCGGTCATCCAGTTGGGATCCAAACAGGGCTTGCCCCGGGGATTAGATAGATGGCTGCGGGTCAGCAGACGGCATAGGGAAGCATACCCCCGGGCATTACGGGCAATCAAAGTTAGGTGATAACCTCCGGGAAGCTCTGCCTCCGTTCCTTGGATGGGCTTGATACCTGCCCGGGAGGCGGTCTGATGGAATTTAACCGCCGCGGAAACATTGTTGTGGTCAGTTATGGCCAGAGCAGGCATATCCAGCTGGGCAGCGCGCTCTACCAGAGCTTCAATGGAACTGGCCCCATCCAGGAAGGAAAAAGGGCTATGGGTATGCAGGTGAACGAATCCCATCTTTCCACCTCCATCTTGTATGTCATCGCACCCTACGGGTACTCATGGTGTACCCTATCGGGTACAACTTGGGTTGCGAAGAGCGCAGCGACGTGGCGATCTATTAGCTCAAACCGTAAATAGGCATAGAGGTTGCCTCGCCTTCGGCTCGCCATTATCACCTGGAGAACAGGCCATGATGAAAATCACTCATAGCCAGTAGGTTTGCCATGAGCACCTTGGTGGAGGAGTCCGATATAGTCGGTGAAGATGGGCGGGCGAAGGGGAGGCGAGGGACAGGATGTCCCAAGAGGGCTACAAAACAGGATGTTTTGTTTAGCCCGGTACCCCTTGAGTCGCACATCAAGCCGTTACTATATCGTGATGACGGAACAGGTGCGCATGGTGAACCTACTGGCTACTATATATTGCTTCGCGATGACACATAAGATGGCTTGTGGCCTGAAACGCCCTTAATCATAAACCTTATACAGCACCCAGGTATGAGCTTCCATATCGCGATAAATTTCCACAACCGCCCCATTATCCAGAGATAAACGGTAGAAGAGCTTTTCGCTTTCTCCCTCCCACCAGCAGCCGGTGTCACGCCAGCAGTCCAAAACCTGCTCCACCTGGGCGGTCTGCTGATCCTTTTGCAAGCAAGAAGGTGACCCCTGATCATTACAGCTTACCTGTAAAGTTTGGTGCCGCAGCTTACTCATGGGGATTCAGCCCTCCAAGGATCCCATAGGGCCAGCACTTGCTCCCGCCGGTCGATAGCGATCCCCCTGGTCAAAAACCCGGGGAATCGATTTTCCAAGCGCACGAGAGCGTGATCCAGGCGGGGTTTTTCCTCTGCGGAGGAAATGGAGCGATAGCTGAACAAATCAGGCTGACACCAGGACAGAGGGGTAAGCTGATCCAAAATAATAGTCAGTCCACTAATTTGATAATCGGTATCGTACCGAGCCATTATAGTTTTAGAAAGTCCTTCCAAGACATGTCGTAAAAACTGTTCTTCCTGGCTGCCTGCTTGCAGTGATCGTTGGGCTTGATCTTTATAAGGGCCCAGCTGCAGTTCCAGACTGATTTGCTGACAGACGAAATTTTTATGGCGTAGCTGGGCGGCTAGCTGTGTTGCTGCTTGATGAAGGATCTGCTGTAAAGATAGTTTATTATCCAGGGCAGATTCGAAATTAAGCTGATACAGCATCCGGGAAGGGGGATAAAGACCCATAACGGGAGTATGGTCAATTCCTCGGGCCAGATTGGAGATGTACAGGCCTTCTTCTCCCAGCATCCGTACCAACTCATAAGAAGGGAGGACGGCCATGTCTCCTATGCAACTAAAACCAGCACGGTGAAGTTTTTTGATCTGGGCAGGCTTCAGGAGATAGAAACACTCCAGGGGCAAAGAAGCCAGGAAAGGGGCTTCCCGTTGGGGGAGAATCTCTATCAACTTTCCCTCTGCCCAGCTGTGGAGCCGATAATCCTTAGGCCGGGTTGAAGAGGGCAGGCCAGTGGTGACCGCGGCTATACGTGCAGCCAGGCGGCTGGCAGCCATTCCTATTCTGATATAACCTTTTGCGCAAGAACCCAGCCTTGTGATTTGCTCTCTATTGATCCTACAGCCGGTTAAGTCTAAATAAGCCCCCTGGATATTGATGGGTTCCACCAGGGGAGTGAGATCCAGACAGGCGTTATAAAAATCATCGCTCAGTGGTTTTGAACTATACCAAAAAGTAATGCGGCGCATGGTCACCCTCCGAACATTTGTTCCGTGTAGTTATCCTACACCAGAACATATGTTCAGGTCAACTGGGAAAAGCAGGGGAATTACCGGATAGAGATGGGAGAAAACGGCCAAAATATATAAAACTTACCTGGGGGAAGCAGAATATGGCATCGTTTCTCAACCGCCTCTGGGGTAGGCGCAAGGCACCTGCCGATAAACTACCTAACCAGCAAAAGAGTGACAAATTGGGCGCCAGTTTGGACAGTAAGAAAAAAATTCTCGATCCATACGTGCAGAAGAACCGGGACATCATTTTCCGGGAGATCACTATAAAGGCTGATCCACGGCGGCGGGCAGCCGTAGTCTACCTGGAAGGGAGAGTAGACAAGCAAGTTCTCTATGAAGATATCTTCAAGAGCTTGATGCTGGAAAGCGATGCAGTGACTTTGCAGCAGGGAGCCGCTAATCAAGTCATTGATAAGATTTCTAATACCTGTTTGACTATTGGCGAGATCAAAAAAGTGAACTTAGTCCAGGACATGATCCACTCACTCTTTGATGGTTTAACTCTGGTGATGGTAGATGGGATGTCAGAAGTGCTGGCCATAAACATTACCGGAGGAGTGCAGCGAGCTCCCGATGAGCCGCCGGTGGAGAAAACCCTGCGTGGTTCCCGGGAAGGATTTATCGAAGATCTGTCAGCTAATATATCCATGATCCGCCGTAGGCTGCGGGATCCTAATCTGGTGATAGAGAAAACCATCGTGGGGAGAAGGACCCGCACCGACGTAGCCGTTCTGTATATTGAAGACATTGCTGACCCAGAGATCGTGCGCAATATCAGGGACAAAATTAATCGGATTGATATTGATGGTATTTCAGCTATTGGCTATATTGAACAATTCTTAAGTGATAATCATTATTCCCCCTTCCCTCAGTTTAAGTCCAGCGAACGGCCCGACAAGGTAGTTGCAGAATTGCTGGAAGGGCGGGTGGCCATTATGGCATCGGGTACCCCCTGGGTTCTGATAGCTCCTGCTTTGTTTGTCAGTTTCCTGCAGGCTTCAGAAGACTACTATGATCGTCCTATGGTAGCTAACTTTAACCGGTTGTCCCGTTATCTGGGCTACATTCTGGCGGTATCCTTACCGGCCCTGTATATATCTTTATTAAGCTTCCAACCGGAATTGATACCCTATGAACTGTTCGTTATATTGGCCCAGGCCCGCTCTCAGGTTCCCTTTCCGGTGCTGGTGGAAGTTTTGATCCAGGAAATTATTATTCAATTGGTGGTGGAAACGGGACTGCGCTTGCCCGCCAATATTGGCCAAACTGTAGGTGTGGTGGCGGGAATTGTGTTGGGGCAGGCTGCTATCAGTGCCAATATTGCCAGTCCGGCTATTATCATAGTTATTACCATTACCACTATTGCCACCTTTGCCCTGCCTAACTACAGTATGGTTCTGGCCACCCGCTTGATTCGTATTCTGTTTATATTGGTAACGGCGGTTTTTGGCCTATTTGGCTTTTCTCTGGGCTGGTTCATTTTAATAACTCACCTCGTTAGTTTGGAAAGCGTTGGAGTTCCTTATTTTGCCCCCTTTGGACCGGTACGCTTTGGTGATCTGCAGGATACGCTGTTTAGGGGCTTTATCTACCGCCTCAAATACCGTCCTCAATCTATTCCAGTAATTGATCGGCAACGGCAGGGACAGCAGGATGGATAGAACTCGCTTTGAAATAACCAGTAAACAGCTGATATTTATTATTGTGGGAACCCAGGTGGCTACAGCCATGTTGAGCCTCCCCCGAGTGGTTGCCGCAGAGGCCGGTCATCATGCCTGGCTGGCTGTGATTGTCGGAGCTGTTTTTCCCCTGGCAGCGGTTCTTTTAATAGTAGCGCTACTGAACCGTTTTCGGGATGCTGATTTTGCCAACGTCAGTCACCAGCTGTTTGGGAAATTTCTGGGTACTCTGCTGATTTTAGTTTTCGTGGGCTATGCAACAGTAGTCCAGTCAGTAGTAATAAGAATGTTTACGGAAATCACCTGCGTATTTATGCTGCCCAGGACTCCCATCTGGGCAGTGTCCCTGGTCTGTACGTTAAGCGTGGTTTATGCCGTCAGCAAAGGAGCAAAAGTAATCGGCCGGCTCAATGAGTTTCTTTTTTACTTATTGATTATTGACTTATTGATGATCATTGGCGCTGGAATTACCCAGGGCACTTATCTGAATTTGCTGCCGGTAGGGGAAGTTGATATTAATGGATTAATGCAGGGAAGTCTGAAGATAGTATACGCTTACGCCGGATGTGAAGTGCTGTTGGTTACTTATGCCATGGTTCAGCACCGGGACGAGATCCTAAAAGCAGCCCTGATAGGGGAGGGCATCACTGTCTTGATATATTTAATGATAGTGGTGGTGGGACTGATGGTTTTCGGCCATGAGGGGCTGCAGTTTTTCACCTGGCCGGTTGTTACTCTTCTGAAGATACCCTATTCTTCTGCCCTGGGCAGGTTGGAGCTGGTTTTCTTGCTGCTGTGGGTCACCCTGGGAGTCAGGCCAATTATGAATCTGAGTATATCTGCCAGCTACGCCTTTATGCGTGCTTTTAATCTGGACTTCAACCGCTATTATGCCTGGATAGTTCTGGGGGTGGGAACGGGCATATATGTATTATCCTTGCAACCGGATAGCTTACTGCAGGTCTTTGCCCTGGCTGACTATGTGGGTTATGCATTTATAGCCATTTCACTGGGCTACCCCCTGCTTTATCTTCTAGTTTCCGTTCTGAGGAGGCAGAAAAGTTTATGAAATATCGATTGATGGGAATAGTTATTATTCTGGCTATGAGCACTCTGCTGTGCGGCTGCTGGGATACCCTAGATATGGAGAATTTAGATATTGGTTTGATAGCCGGTTATGACACTCCCCCTTCTGGAGAAGCTGGGCAGGTAGCGGTTACTGCTCTGCTGGCGGCAGTGGTAGAGAAAGACGAGAAGATAGGAACCTATTCTGCCCAGACGGTAGGAGAGACCCGGAGCCGGCGGGCTTACAACGAACCCAGGCAGTATACCCTTTCCCAGCTGCAGGTTATGTTAATTGGTCAGGATTTAGCTCGACAGGGTTTCAGGAGTATTGTTGACCCCAACATGCGGGAACCGCGGGTCAAACCATCTATTAACGTTGCAGTGGTAAACGGGCGGGCTGAAGAACTGCTGCATTTTATGGCAAAAAAGGATCTCAAAAGAGTCAGTGATGTTTTGATCAGCTTGCTGCAAACCATTCCCGAGCGGGCCTTTGTTCCCCGTACTTCCTTGTTCTGCTTGGCTGCTGATTCATACGCACCAGGCATGGCCGTGGCGGTCCCGGTTCTGCAGCCTGCTAACAACCAACAGGGAGTGGAACTAACCGGCTGTGCATTGTTTGCTCAGGACCGGATGATTGCCCAATTGGATCGAATGGAGACTAGAAGTCTGGTACTATTGAGCGGAAAAAAGGCTCATGGATGGATCCCCTTTTCCCTCTATAAAGACGGACAGTTATACGATGAAGGAACAGTTTTTGTTGCTAATCAGCGGAAAGTGAAAGTCAGCCGGCAAGGTGAATTGATCGTTTTTGATATTCAGGTTACCTTAAAAGGCCGATTGGTTGAACACGCAGTTGTTCAGCATAGTTCGACTCTGTATGAGGAGCAGCATTTGCGGGAGATAGAGCAGGCTGTAGCTGATGATTTGAAGATGCAAATGCAAGATTTTATTGAATTTATGCAGGAGGAGCTCCGTATAGATGCGATTGATATAACTCCTTATGCTTTGGCCAAATGGCGCCAGGAGATCACCCCCCAGCTGGAGCAGAGTTTTATCGAAGATGTACTGATTAATGTGGACGTAGAAGTCAAACTGCAGAATACAGGTGAATTAGGTTAATCACTTGATCACCTTACCCTCCTGAAACCAGGCCGGTGGTCCCAGCGATATTTAGTCTGGGTGGAGGCGCTTCATGAAAGGTTCAATTCCGCTGCCGCGGGGCGATGTGGGCATCACCCCCTACCAGGCCGCCCAGCAGTTTTGCTACTACAGTGGCATCTTCAAGGCTACTTTCTTAAGTGTGGGATCTACAAAGTTAATATACTCCAGACAGGTAACCTTTTGCCATCCTCACCATATTGTGTACTAAAGAGGAAAGGAGGGTGAAAAATGTCTGTAAGAATAGATAATCAAGTAGAGGGGAGTCATGATCGTTGTTGCACAGAAATCTGCTTTTTCCCTATTAAGGAAGCATATATTGCAGAATTCTATCCCGACAAAAATTTTGGCCTAGTACCATTTTTATATGTAAGTCAGTATGACTGTCCGACTACACCTTGCCCGTGCCCTTGTCGGGATGACTATCGCAGTCTGCTGCAATTTGACCTGTGCAGCCTGGGCTGCAATTTCATTCCGCCTAATAGTGATATCTGCTTTGCTTTTCTGGTATTAAGCATTTATCGTAATGAGGTACCTTGTGACATTGAAGTTTGTGCTCATAGAATCCTACAGCCCTGGAAGGAATTTGGAGTAACCTGGAATAACCAACCATTGTTCGATTCGGCATTCCTGGATTGTACTACTGTTTCGCCGGGACAGTTTGGGGAGATATATTTTGATATCTGTGCTTTGGTTAAGGAATGGTATTCTGGATGTGCCGCCAATAATGGTATTCTTTTAATTGGGAATGAAGAGATCAATAGTCTGGTTGGTTTTTATAGCAGTGAATATCCTGATAGCAGATTATGGCCGCGCCTGGTGGTAGGTTATAGGCAGGATGACTGCCCCCCATTCCCGCACAGATAATTGAACAGTAGACACCCGTGGGTAATCTCGCGGGTGTTCTTCTTTGCTGGCATGGAAAGCTTGGGATGAATTGAGATGCAGTACGCTCAGAATTATAATTGCGGTCATGGTATAGCCGCGGGATTTACTCTATAATTGAAAAAGTAAGAGCTGTAGGGCATTTGTTACGAATTACATGGGGGGAGATAAGTGTATCAGGATTTGTATAAACAAAAACTGCTTTCAGCTGGACAGGCGGCGGATTTGATCAAACCGGGCGATGTTTTGATGTATGCCACCTTTCTAGGAAGACCGGTGGACTTTGATAATGAATTGGCTGCCCGCGCTGATGAACTGACTGATGTCCAGGTTTACTGTTGTGGAGGCATGCCTGCTCCTATTATGCAGACCTCGCTGATGGGGAGGGAGCATTTTACCTGTAACAACTGGTTTTTTGGTAGCCAGGATCGCCAAAGGCATGATCAGGGCAATATGTTTTACTGTCCCATACAATTTAGCCAACTTCAGGATGTGATCGCTGATTATCTGATCAAGTTGGATTACTACGTGCAGCAGGTAAGTCCTATGGATCGCTATGGCTATTTTTCCTTTGGGCCGGCCAATACTTACAGTTTTGAGGGGTGTATGAAGGCCGATCGAGTGATCCTGGAAGTCAACGAAAATATTCCCAGGGTTCCGGGAGGAAGCGAGGATGCCATACATATTTCCATGGTCGATCATATTATTGAGGGTAGCAACACTCCTCTATATGAACTGCCGTCTACCAAAGAAGCTAATGAAGCTGATCAAGCTATGGCCCGGCTTATTTTGGAGGAGATCGAGGATCGTTCCTGTCTGCAGCTGGGAATCGGGGTCTTGCCCAATTTACTGGGAGAGTTGATATGTGATGCTGGTCTGAAAGATTTGGGCATCCATACCGAAATGTATACTGAGTCTATGACGCGTCTTTTCCAAGAGGGAGTAGCAACTGGATTGTATAAAACCACTGATCGGGGAAAAATTGCTTTTTCTTTTGCTTTGGGGTCACGTAAAACCTATGATTTCATGCACCAAAACCCGCTTATGGCAAGTCACTGCGGCCGTTACACCAATAACCCACAACTGATAGCCTTGAATGATCGGGTAGTGGCTATCAATAATGTGGTGCAGGTAGATCTTTTTAGCCAGATTTGTTCGGAAAGTGCTGGACCACGCCAGGTATCAGGGACGGGAGGACAGTTGGATTTCATTACTGGAGCCTGGTATTCCAAAGGCGGGAAAAGCTTTTTGTGCTTGACCAGCACTTATACTGACAAAGAAGGCGAGGTTCACTCCCGCATAACTCCTATACTTACACCGGGTAGTATAGTCACTACTCCTCGTACTGCAGTAGATTTTGTTGTCACTGAATATGGTAAGGTAAGGTTAAAAGGTAAGCCTACCTGGGAAAGAGCAGAGCTGCTGATCAGCATAGCTCATCCCCGATTCCGGGATGAACTTGTCCGTGAGGCAGATCGATTGAAGGTCTGGCGGCCAACCAATCGGAATGATAATTAAAATGGGTGAGAACGAATAGGAGAAATACCCCCCGCGACAGTTGGTAACGGGGGGTATTGGCTTTTAATATTCGAATGATTCGAGAGGTATATCTAAGACTGAAGTATCGGCATCGGTAATGACATTGATCAGGTAAACGATATGAGGAGTAACATTGCGTAAGAACCAACGGGCGGCCGCTATCTTGCCTATATAGAAGTTGTAGTCATAATGCTCCTTACCTAGCTCATTTATCTTTTGCATGGCTAACAGGGCCTGATCCAAGAGAAGGTGAGAGGCATGCAGTTCGGATGTGGCGGTCAATATTCGGCGGGAATAGGTGGGAATGAGTGATGGATTGCTAGAACGCCAATCATTTAAGGTCTGCATGAGTTCGTTATAGGACTTTAGGGCTTCTCCTAGGTTGCGGAATTCTTTTTCCAGCCCAGCAGTGCTTTTGTTGGCCTCATAAAAGTCCTGGATCTCCTGAAGGAAGCCCGCAAAAACGGCGCCATTTTCCAGTCCCATTTTGCGTCCTACCAAGTCCATCGACTGAATATAGTTGGTTCCTTCCCAGATAGAGTAGATTTTCATGTCTCGAGCGATTTGTGCCACCGGATATTCTTCGCAAAAACCGTAACCACCATAGGCTTGAATAGCTTCACCACATAACCACCAGCCTTCATCACTGGGGAAAGCCTTGCATAGAGGAGTAACTACATCCACATAATAGCGAGCCTTTTTGCGCTCATAGGGATCGGGATCGTCTTGGCGTATATCAAAATGAAAGAGAGCCTTCATAAGCATAGCCCGAAATGCTTCGGTATAGGCTTTGCCCATTAGCAGGGTGCGGCGAATATCTTCATGGTTGATGATAGTGACTCGTTCCCCGCGAGGATTGGTGAAGGAACGACCCTGCACTCTTTCTTTGGTATAGTCGCGAGCATTATAGAAAGCGTTAGCAACACTGCAGTGAGCCATAAGACCGGTTTCCATTCTCGCTAGATTCATCATCTGGAACATTTGGGCCATGCCTTCGCCCCGCCCATCATTCTCCAGCGGGTTTCTGCCGATGAGCCAGCCACGGCAGTTGTCGTTTTCTCCAAAGGCTAGAGCAGCAGTAGCTGAGCCATATTGACCTAGCTTATGCTCTAAGCCAGTAGTGATCACATCATTGTCTTCCAGGCTGCCATCAGCATTGACCCAGTATTTGGGTACTATGAAAAGGGAAATGCCGCTGGTGCCGGGTTTGGCCCCTTCTACCCGGGCTAGAAATAGGTGGATAATATTCTCGGTGAAATCATTGTCGCCGCCGGTTATAAATATCTTATTGCCTTTGATTTTGAATACCAGTGGATCTTCAGTGGGATAGGCCTTAGACAATATGTCACCTACATCGGAACCGGCACTGGGCTCAGTGAGGCACATGGTGCCTGCCCAGGTTCCATCCATCATTTTGGGCAAAAACATATCGATCAGATCCTGGTCAGCAAAAGTCTGGATCAAATCCCCAGCACCGTTGGTGAGCATAATGTAAGTATAAAAGACTGGATTAGCGGCAGTGATAAGCTCATTGACTGCCGCAGATAGGATATGGGGCATAACTAGAGCTCCCTCTGATCTATCTATGTTGCTGGTGCCCCAACCTTCTGATTGCAGCATTTTGTAGAGGGGGCCAAAACTTTTGGGGAGGACTGTTTTACCATCTACCAGCCTAGCTGGGTTTTGATTACCGTCATCATTGGTGGGCTCGATTACCTCTTTGGCCATTTTAAGAACCGGAGCCAGAAAAGCCTTAACATCATCTTTGGAATAGTATTCCTTATATCTATCGTAGTTGAATACCTTTTCGGTCGGAAGCCATTCCTGAATTATAAATTCCAGGTCGCGCGTATTTTGGTAGGCAAAATTAGCCGCCATTTTTTACTCCTCCTCCTTTTTCTCTGAAGCTTCCCAAGACTTTGATTTCTAGCTATAGATCCCCCCTACTTGGGAAGCTGTTATTATATATATCTAATTAATATGAAATATCCTGGTTAAATATCTCTGCTCCAAAGGGAAGCCATCGCCGGGCCACCACCTACGCAAAGGGAAGCGCCACCCAGGGTCAGACCTAAACGTTCCATTTCATAATATAGGGAAACTATGATCCTCAGTGCGGTGCATCCCACAGGGTGACCGAGAGCGATGCCCGATCCGTTGTGATTGCATTTGTCCATATCCAGGGTCATGCCGAATTCTTCTTCAAGCATGCGACCCACTCCTAGGAATTGGGCGGCAAAGGCTTCATTGATCTCCCAATATTCTATGTCCTCAAACTTATAGTCAGCCAGCTTAAGTACCTTGGGAATGGCCACTGCTGGGCCTAATCCCATGACCTTTGGATCTACTCCTTCAGCGGCAATATTTATCATTTTCATCAAGGGAGTGACTCCTAATTCTTGTGCCTTTTGCTTGGACATCACTATTACAGCGGCAGCTGCATCATTAATCCCCGAGGCATTGGCAGCAGTAACTACTCCATCCTTCTTAAAGGCGGGGGAGAGTTTAGCCATTGCTTCTAGGCTGGCATCGGGAATCATATGTTCATCAGTGTCAAAAAGGGTGACACCTTTTTTACTTTTTATCTCTACCGGCACGATCTCCCGCTTAAAAATGCCTTCCTTGACGGCTCGTGTAGCTCTCTGGTGACTCATCAACGCTAGTTGATCGCACTCTTCACGGGTAATGCCGTACTTTTCGGCTACATTTTCAGCAGTAATTCCCATATGACCTGGAACCATCTCATCGATCAAGCCATCATGAAGCATGGCATCTTCGATGGAACCCTGACCCATACGATAACCAGTACGCCCTTTGGGGAGCATATAAGGAGCATTGCTCATACTCTCGACACCGATCACCAAAGAAACTTCAGTTTTGCCTAGCATGATGTTGTGGCAGGCGATCTCCAAGGCGCGCATGCCCGAAGCGCAGTTCTGATTCACATTGCAGGCGTTGCTGCGTACCGGCAATCCGATAGCCATAGCTACCTGACGGGAGGGTAGTGAGCCCTGCATATGCGGATATACCTCACCCATTACCAATTCATCGATGATATCGACCGAGATTCCAGCCCGGTCAACGGCGGCTTTGCCCACTGTGATTGCCAGGTCTTTGGCCTGTACATCTTTCAAACTGCCTAAGAATTTACCTATGGCAGTGCGACATGCACTCACCATCACTACTTCACGCACTAATATCCCACTCCTTCCAAAATCAAGATGTTCTATTCCTTTGCAATCACCTGGTGTTATATGGTAGGGACAGTGAACCCCAGGTTATTAGGGGGCATTTCTAATTCTCTCTAGCCCTTCAATATAGAAGTAATTTCACCTCCCTTGCTAACCTTATTTATTAACTAGCAAGAATTATGCCACTATTTCACAATTTCTCGCAAAGGTGGAAGTATAGGGGAGAAGCTTCTTCATCCGGTAGGTTTAAGAGTTTTGGCATTTTCGCAAAGTGCGAGGTAAGAGTTTGCGAATGAAGGGAGCATAAAGCCTATATATCGGCTTTCGCAAAAAGAGAAATCCTGTCTCGCATAATGCTAGACAGGATATCAGGTATCAGTCGGTGGGCAGTTAACTTATATTATATTTTTTTAATTTGCGATATAGAACCGAAGGATGAATATCAAGTTGTTTGGCGGTTACGGTTTTATTGTAGTTGTTGGAACGCAGGGTACTCATGATCATTTGATATTCCAAGGATTCTACGGCAGCGTTTAGAGTATTAGGCTGCTTATCCGGCGGAAGATTTCTACGTAATAGGGTGGGAAAGTGTGGCGGAAGCAGGCAAGAGGTTTGATCAAGATGAGCTAGATTGATAGCCCGTTCCAACAAGTTTTCTAATTCGCGGATATTACCGGGCCAATCGTAATTAATTAGCAGTTGCAGAGCATCATCGTCGATGCCTTCAATAGAGGTATTGATTTTCTCATTCAACTTAGGTATCAAATGATTTACCAGGGGTTCAATGTCGTCAGTACGATCTCTTAAAGGTGGGAGCATAATAGTTACAACATTTAGTCGATAATATAGATCTTCTCGAAAGCGGCCATCCGCCACCGCTTTTTCCAAATCGGTATTGGTAGCGGCGATCACTCGTGCATCGGAGTGGATAGGATCGCTGCCCCCTATGCGTTCGAATTCGCGTTCCTGTAAGAAAGTGAGCAACTTAGTCTGCATGGAAAGCGGCATTTCCCCTATTTCGTCCAGGAACAAGGTGCCACGATCAGCCAGTTCGAATTTACCCTTTTTCCCGCCTTTTAGTGCACCGGTGAAAGCACCTTCCTCATAACCGAACAATTCGGATTCCATTAAGTTCTCGGGTATACAGGCACAATTAATGCGAATGAAAGGAAAGTTGCGACGTATACCGGCATTATGGATAGCATGAGCATATAGTTCTTTGCCAGTACCGCTTTCCCCAATAATTAAGACATTGGAAGTATTATTGGCAAGTTGAGCACACCAGGTTTTGGTACGAACAATACGGCGGTTGTTGCCGATTATATCTCCTAAAGTATACTTACCCTGGTATTTGTGGATAGTATGGCAGTGATCATCATCATTTAAGGAAACCATTTCCGCCATCAGTTTCGCAGTAGACATGTCCAAAAATAAAGTTTTGGACATAGCCCCAATGATCTTACCATTATTGTATATGGGTATGCGCATGGATATCATTTCTTGGTTATTGACCCTACACATCTCGCACAGATTGGTTTCCCCGGTTTTCGCCGTTTGCGGAAGACGTGACTTTGGTATGACCTCATGAATATGTCGGCCAATCAGACTATCACGTTCAACTCCCAAAATGTGAGCAAAAGTATCATTTACCAGAAGAATTTCACTTTGGGTATTAATATAAACAACTCCCATATAAGGGTTATCTATTATATTTTCCATAAGTTGAAGCATTTCTTGGTCATTAATCATTGGATATCCCCCCATAACCAATTACAACCTTACCTATCACTATAGCATAAAATAGCGTGATTTGAGTAATTTGTGGAAAAAAATGGATAACAACACGCTATTATACTGCATAACTTAATTGATTTTAGACAGAATAAAAAAAGGCCACCCAATCTCTATTTTATTAAAGGAGGATGATTTGTGAACGATCGTAACGACAAACGCAACCGTCAGGAAAACCAGAACAATAGGAATGACAACAATCTGCAGAATCGCCGTGACAACAATAGAAACGACAAAAACAACAATCTGCAGAACCGGAAAGATAACGACAACCGCTAGCTAGTTCTGGAAGGCAAAAGAGCCGTCCGGGTTTCTCGGAACGGCTCTTTGTTATATACGCCAAAAAGCAAGCAAATCTATAAGCGGAGTTCTGTATTAGATAGTCATCTCTCTGGGATGCCAGTTGCCTGACACCTCTAGCGACCTTACCCGGGAACAGAGCGGGCAACTCCTTTGTTCCTCTATGTGGTCTTGCTCCAGGTGGGGTTTACCGAGCCGTTTAGTCACCTAAACGCTGGTGAGCTCTTACCTCACCGTTCCACCCTTACCTGACTTTGCCAGGCGGTTTGTTTCTGTGGCACTAGCCTTGGGGTCGCCCCCACTGGACGTTATCCAGCACCCTGCCCTGCGGAGCTCCGACTTTCCTCAGGTTAAAAAAACCTGCGACTATCTGATTTACTTGCTTGTTTCAGCACAAGACATTATACATAATTTATATCAAGGTGTAAAGATAGCAGCATTAACTAATAAATAATTTCGCTATAAATTTGCATTATCCAGCAGGAGACTGATTTTCTATGGAGAATATAAGTAATGGAGGAGAGGGAAGCGCTGTATATAGTGTCTTCTTGTTTCAAATGGGGATTTGGAATACAATATTTAGTAAAGGTCAGGAGGGGGGTACAGGTAATGGAAATATTTAATAATTCCTTGGTCGCATTCTTGATAGTTCTTCTGGGTATTTTTGTATTTCTAAAATTCTGTTCTTGGGCCAAGAACTTCGAGCTTTCGGGGGGAGTTAAAAAGATCATCTATATTCTAACCGGAATTGGTTTGATCGTTTTTAATATCCTCTATTCTATGGGCAATAAAGCCATTAGTGGCGCTGGTGACTATGGTATGGCTACCATCGCATTGGTGGTTTCCTTAGTCTGGGCTTTTATCTTTGCTTTTGTTCTAATGGCAGAGACCAAGGCAGAATAGGATATCAATATCTTATCATTGAAAAACAATATGCAACGCGTAGGGTGCACTCCCGTCGCCGTGACAATTAAATATCTAGGCTAGGGAATGCTCCGTGGCATAAATAATTTCGCGAGGCAGACAGCAGAGTTAGGCTGTCTGTCTTTTTATTTTCTGAGCTTCTTCACATGTGTCAATCCTATATCTCAAAGACTTTCGTAGTAATGGCATTAGAAGAAACATTAACCAAATATTACATATACAGATAAATTCCATCAAAATATTGGTAAATTTTGATATAATAAAATGAAATATGAATACATATGGGCAAAGGTTAAAGTAGGCTATAAAGATGAACCGTTGCCATACTTCTCATCAGATCTTATGAAGGCAATTGAGCTTTAGCCGATATCGTTGTCGTCACTGCATCTGGATGACTAAGCATGGATTCGGTGTATGAGAGCTTTATCCGGCAGATTGCGGGAACCAGGCTGGAAGTTAGCACCAAAGGCATTTTAAAAGATGCCGTCACCCGCGATAAGCGGCGGCAAAAGCTGCAAAAAGAGATTGCATCCTTAGAAAATAACGTGCGTAAAGAAAGGCAGTTTAATAGACAGGTTGAGCTGAATGGGGAATTGAAAAGGCTGAAGAAGGAATGGAGGGGCTGGGGTGAAAGATTGGATGGCAGTCATATTAAAAATCGGCGGAGTTATAGTTGTTGTGTTATCTTTCTTCATACCCCAAGTCAAGGATTTTGCAGTAAAAAAATACCAGCATTCTTTAGACAAGGCTCTTGAAGACAAGAAAAGTAGCAATGCTATGAAAGAGTATATTAGAAAAGCCACATTTAATGAAGAAGTTAGAATCTATCGAGAATTATCAGAGGAAGTGACTAATGTGGTGTTCAATTTCGCAGAACT
>DBRE01000029.1:6331-10343 GCA_002305535.1 Syntrophomonas sp. UBA1376 | reverse complement strand
GAAAAGCATCCGATCCATTTGAAAGCTAATTCAGATAGGCAAATGAAAGAATTTATATTTCTTGGTTTATTCCAGGGTTACATCGGTTACATCCAGCGAGGCCAAAAGAAAGCGGATAAGCTGCCCACTGGCTGCTTCAAAAGTAAGATTATTATCCAGAATAAAGGAGGGGTTGATCACCGCTTGAATAGAAGCAGTCATAGCCGCCGCAATGATGCGTGGATCTAGAGTGGCTATCGATGACGATGAATTCTGGGCTATTATATAGTTAATCATCTCTCTGATCTTAGTCATTCGAAACTGGTCGATTTTCTCCCACAAGTGAGGATAAATACTGCGCAGATCCTCCAGACTTCTGGGGCCGATTATAAACTTGCCCTGATCCATCAAGCGGAACAGTAGAGTACGCACCACTTGTTGAGGGGGAGCTGCCGAAGCCATCAACTGGTCTGCTTGAGAACCCATAGTGGCTAAAAAGTCATCAATAACTATCGTTATCAGGTCTTCCTTGCTCGGATAGTAGCGATACAGGGTGCGTTTACTGATATGGGCACAAGCCGCTAGTTCATCCATGGTCCAACCCTTGAAGCCTTTTTCAGCTATTAACTGACGTAGGGCAGTTATTATGCGCTGGTTTATGTCCACCTGACCACCTCCTTTGCTAAGAGACTACTTTCTTTTTGAACCTTTTAGTACTTATGCCCAGAAACAGTAGAGAAAAGATCAGTAAAGCAATGACCTGTCCATACAGATATTGAAAGCCGATCCCTTTCAAAACGATCCCCCGAATAATATCCAGGTAATAGGTGAGGGGGATCAGGCCGCTCAGGTAATAAATAAAATCAGGCATGGCTTCCCGCGGAAACATGAACCCGGACAGCAGTATGCTCGGCAGCATTACAAAAAAGGCCATTTGGAAAGCCTGCATTTGATTTTGGGCGATGTTGGAAATCATCAGTCCTAGACCCAGTGAAGCGGTGATAAAGAAAAGAGTCAACAAATAAAGCTGTAAAAGGCTTCCCCGTATGGGAACCTGAAAGAAGATAGCTCCTACCAAGAGAGCGACCGTGATCTGCAGATAACCCAGGGCGATATAGGGCACTATTTTGCCGAGCATTAGTTCGTACGGTTTGATAGGGGTGACGATCAACTGCTCCAAGGTGCCACGCTCGCGCTCGCGTACTATGGCTATGGCAGTGATGATAACCATAGTCATGGTAACGATAATTCCCAGAATAGCCGGAACCATATAGTAAGCGGTTATACCGTCCGGGTTATACCAGGGGCGAACGCGAATATCATAGGGCATACTCGCCGTGGGAAGTTTGGCGATCAAGATCTGCTGCGACTTCAACAAACCGATGGAATTGGCAATAGCGATGGCTTGATTGGATACCATGCTGTCACTGGCATCTACAATAACCTGTACCTGAGCAGGATCGCCCCGTTTTAAGCTGGCCGAAAAATCAGGAGGGTATATTAATCCGGCCTGAGCCTGACCGCTGTCGATCATATGGTTTACTTCATCAAAACTGCTGGCAGAAGAAACGATATCAAAGTAGCCGGAACTGGAGAAGGCCTCGGTCAATTCGCGGCTCTGGGCAGACAGCGACTGATCAAAAACCACGGTAGGAATGTGCTTGACCTCAGTTTGAATAGCATAACCAAACAAGAGCAATTGCACCAGCGGTACCATAAATATTAAAGCCAGGGTCATACGGTCGCGGCGCATCTGAATAAACTCTTTGCGCATAATTGCTACGATTCTATTCATCGTTCTGCCTCGCTTTCCTGGCTTTTGGCCAGAGCAATAAATACATCATCCAAAGTAGGAGTAATGATCTTGGGCTGCACCTTAGTAAAAGCTGTCAGCTGATCCGCCCCGGCCTGGTCTTTGACCAGAACATGCAGGGTGGAGCCGTGGATAGTACACTCTTTTACATAGGGCAGATCAAGGAGATCATCCATATGGCGTAAGGGGTCGGCCAGCGGCAATTCTAGCAGGATTCCTTGCAAGCTGGTCTGTTTCAGATCATCAGGAGAAGCCAGGGCCAGTAATTTACCCTGAGAAAAAAAGGCGATCTGATGACAGCGTTCGGCTTCCTCCATGAAATGGGTAGTGACGATTACGGTCGTACCCTGAGCCGCCAAATCCTGAATAATATTAAAGAAAGCCCGGCGGCTGGTAGGACTGACACCGCTGGTAGGCTCGTCCAGAAATACCAACCGGGGATGAGATATCAGGGCACATCCCAAAGCCAGACGCTGCATGAAACCCAGGCTAAGCGTGCCTGCCAGCTGATTTTCTCGCCCGGCCAAATCAGCCAAAGCTATCATTTCCTCAATACGTCGGCGCTTTTTTGAACCAACCAGGCCATAGAGACCAGCGTAGAAGTCGAGGTTCTCCTGTACGGTAAGATCATGGTAGAGGCTGAACTTCTGTGACATATATCCGATATGGTGTTTAAGCAGATCCGCTTCTGAATCAATGTCAAAACCCAGCACTTTTCCTGATCCTGAGGTCGGTTCCAATATTCCGCACAGCATACGCATGGCAGTAGTTTTTCCAGCGCCGTTGGGACCCAGAAAACCGCATACCTGACCAGTCGGGATAGTAAGATTGATTCGGTCTACAGCAGTAAAGTCCCCAAAACGACGGGTCAGATCCTTAGTGATAACTGCATAGTCCATATTAACTGTTCTCCCCTGTCAGAATTACAAAAATATCTTCCATACCTGGTGGGACGGTTTCAATAGAACCAGCCAGCTCCTTAGCGTTCAAATACGACTGTACAGCATGTTTACCCTTAAGCCCATCGGAGACCACCAGGCGATATTTATAACCAAAAAAAGAGGAGCCTTCGATTTCCTCCAGGTCATCAAAAAAATGAGGATCCTGACAGACAGTACGCACTTCCAAAACCCGCTGGCTAAAGGGAGATTTCAAGTTTTGCGGGGTATCACAGGCTAAGATATGCCCTTGATTTATAAATGCCACCCGGGTACACAATTCTGCCTCGTCCATATAAGGGGTGGAAACCAAGATGGTCATACCCTGATGATTCAATTGGTAAAGAATACGCCAAAAGTCTTTGCGTGACTGGGGATCAACTCCATAAGTAGGTTCATCCAAAATCAGCAGAGCTGGCCGGGTGATCAAGGCGCAGGTCAGCGCTAGTTTCTGTTTCATACCCCCGGATAGGCTGCCGGCCAGACGGTTTTTGAAAGGGGTCAGACCGGTTATGTCCAGAATCTCCTCAGCGCGCTGGTTTATAACCGAACTTTTTAAGCTGTATAGTGATCCAAAAAAATTTATGTTTTCCTCAATGGTCAGATCTCCGTATAAGCTGAAACGCTGCGGCATGTAACCTAGGTTTTGCCGGTCTATTTTATCAGGATTCTGACCCATCAATCTGACTTGTCCCTGATCAGGATCCATTAGGCCGCAAATAATTCGCATCAGGGTGGTTTTGCCAGCACTATCCGGCCCGATCAGACCAAAGATGTCCTGCTGGCTGACCTGCAGGCTTACCTGATCCAGGGCCTTGATGGATGCAAAACTCTTGGAGATATTCTCAACAACGATCATAGCTTACTCCTGTAAAAAGATAACATCAGCCGGCATGCCTGGTTTCAGAATATTGTCAGCCTGATCCAGAGCTATTTTGACAGCAAATACCACATTGGTGCGCTCCTTCTCGGTCTGAATCGTCTTAGGGGTGAATTCGCCCTGAGTGGCAATATGCTGGACGCGACCATTAAAGGTGCGGGAACTGCCGCTGACGTTGATGGCTACTTTCTGTTCCAGATGTATCTGCGGCAGATCATCGGTGGGAATGTATACTTTGATCCATAGAGAATCCAGATCTGATACAGTGGCTACTACCGATCCGGCTGTGACGAACTCACCTGGCTCATAGTTACGGCTAACTACGATTCCACTAAGGGGAGCCACCAGATTAAGATCTTCCAGGACGGCCAGACTGGCTTCCCACACGGCCCGACTGCGTTC
>DBRE01000029.1:0-6283 GCA_002305535.1 Syntrophomonas sp. UBA1376 | reverse complement strand
TCTTCGGAGAGGGCGCCGGCTTCAAAAAGAGATTCAGCCCTGGTCAGATCCTGCTGGGCTTTCTGCTGGGCGGCTTCTTTAAAAGCAACCTGAGCAGAGGCAGCTTCGATTTCCTGCTGACGAGCTCCATCCACCAGATCATTGAGTTTGGCCTCCGCTGCTATTACTCCCAGAGCATCCCGTTGAGTCTGAGCGACCAGATCGCTGCGAGAAAGCCGCCCTATAAGCTGCCCTTCCTCAACTTTTTCGCCTTCCTGAACGGAAATATGTTCCAGAGTACCGCTTAATCGAGCGGCAATATCCACAGTAGTAGCCTCGATCGTACCAGTGGCTTTAATAGCTTCTGGTTGTCCTAGTGGAAAACTCTCATATCCCCAGTATCCTAAACCCGCCAGAATTAATAGAGCTGCCACCGTTAGGATCTTTTTGGTCATTAGCGGTCTCCTCTCTTGATGTAAACCAATATCACTAATACAGTTTACCTAGTATACCTAAACAATAACGCTTTCCCCCCATCCTGGCAAGGCTTTTTTATCCCCCTAGTGTAACATGATGAAGTATAATGTAGCAGAAGGTCGCCGTAGATGGAGGAATAATTTTGCAGGTACATATTTTAGCCAGTGGCAGCACGGGCAATGCGGTTTTTTTCCAGTTTGGATCTACTCGGCTGCTAGTGGACGCCGGGATCAGCGCCCGACGCATTGAGCGGGGATTGGGCGAGTTAGGCATTAGAGCTGCTGACCTGGATGGGATTTTAATAACCCATGAACATAGTGATCATGTAAAAGGCCTGGACGTTCTGGTGAGGCGTCATAACATACCGGTTTATGCCCGGCCCAGAACCTGGGAGCAGATAAAGTGCCGTCCTGTCTTACCTTTGACATGCTGTCGGTCTTTCCAGGGTGCATTTGATTTGGGAGCGGTGCGGGTAGAACCCTTTTCTATTTCACACGATGCGGTTGATCCGGTAGGGTTTGCTTTCGATTACGGCAAAAAACGCTGTGTCTTAGCAACTGATCTGGGTGTAGTCACCCCGGTGGTAGAAGAGGCTTTACATAATGCCCAGGTGTTGGTCCTGGAGTCAAATCATGATCTGGAGATGCTGCATCAAGGACCTTATCCGCCTTATTTGAAGCAACGTATTCGTAGCAGTAAAGGGCATTTGTCCAATCACGCTGCTGGCAAAGTGTTAAGTGGCTTAAAAAGAAGTACCCCCATGCACGTTTTTTTGGCTCACCTCAGCCAACAAAACAACCACCCCCGCCTGGCCCAGCAAACAGTTACCGATTTCCTCTCCCGGGGAGGATGTCAGGTGGGTGAAGAAGTAGTGCTCCATCCCACTTTTCCGGATCGCACTTCCAGTTATATATCCCGATAACTGCTGGGGCAATTAGGTCTTTAC
Organism: Syntrophomonas sp. UBA1376; assembly: GCA_002305535.1. Classification (GTDB taxonomy): domain Bacteria; phylum Bacillota; class Syntrophomonadia; order Syntrophomonadales; family Syntrophomonadaceae; genus DTU018. The sequence goes on along the minus strand of DBRE01000029.1, from coordinate 4,881 downwards.
GAAAAAAGGGAGAGAACCTCGCATGGTGAGTTTCTCTCCCTTAATAGTTTTTCGTGTTTATTTAGCGAGCTGTCTCAAAACGTTTTTCAACTACTTCCCAGTTTACGATATTCCACCATGCTTTTATCCACTCAGCCCGGCGGTTTTGGTATTTAAGATAATAGGCATGTTCCCATACATCCAGGATTAGCAGGGGAACAATACCCCAAACGGTTAGATCCTGATGTTTTTCCACTTGGGTAATAAGCAACTGACCTAACTGGGGCTGCCAGCCCAAGACGGCCCAACCAGATCCTTCAACTGCTCCGGCGGCGGCACTGAACTGCTTCTGGAAGGCTTCAAAACTGCCGAAATCCTGCTCGATCTGCTTTAACAAATCACCGCTGGGATTGCCGGAACTTTGCGGAGTCATATTTTCCCAAAACAAGGTGTGCAGAACATGGCCGGATCCTTGAAAAGCCAACTCTTTTTCCCAGTGCTTGATAAGAGCATAATCACCATTCTCACGGGCCTGAGCCAGTTTACTCAAAGCGTTGTTAAGGCCATCGACGTATGCCTTATGGTGCATGTCGTGATGAATGCGAACAGTCTGCTCATCATAATGGGGCTCCAGTGCATTATAGGCGTAAGGCAACTCCGGTAAAGTATAGGTCATAGCGTTCACCTCAAATTCTTAAATTTATACACTACCATTATAAACTATAACAGGTGTTAAAGAACAATTCCGAAAAAAACAAGGGCTCCTCCGAATGGAGCCCTCAGGGTGTTGATTAAACAGTCTGTACCGGTGGATATTCTACTCCCTGGGTATCGACCGTAACTGATTTCATGCGCTGTTCTTGCTGCGGGCGATCCCGAAAATCAGTGGGAACAGCTACGATCGCGTCAACAACATCCATGCCTTTGATGACCCGTCCAAAAGAGGCATAATCACCATCTAGATGGGGTGACTTGTCGGTCATTATAAAAAACTGAGAGCCCGCTGAATCAGGAAATCCAGTTCGCGCCATAGATAAGACGCCCCGGTCATGCTTAAGAGGGTTGTCAAACCCGTTGCTGGTGAACTCGCCTTTGATACAGTAACCCGGGCCCCCGGTCCCAGTTCCCTGTGGACAACCTCCTTGGATCATGAATCCGGGAATCACTCGGTGAAAAGTTAATCCATCGTAATAGCCTTTTTGGATCAGGGAGATAAAATTACTGACGGTATTAGGAGCTACATCAGGATACAGTTCAGCCTCGATCACGGCACCGTCTTCCATGGTAATAGTAACCAGAGGGTTGGAACTCATAATAACGACTCCTCCATTGGTTTTTGCTGCCTATTATACCATAGCCTGATGGTATTCATGCATTAAATGTTTTCGGCTATATCATTAAGTTTGTTTGCCATAGCCAGTAGTTCCTCAATGCTGGCTGATATCTCTTGGCTGGCAGCGGCTTGTTCTTCGGATGCCTGCATAGTGACCTGAGAACTTTCATTAGCTACACTGATTTTTTCTTCAATGGCTCGAATCAGTTTGCCAATTCCATCCGCAGTTTGTTTGGAGGATTCCGAGAGTTTACGGATCTCCTCAGCAACCACCCCAAAACCTTTACCTGCATCACCGGCGCGGGCAGCCTCGATAGCAGCATTCAACCCCAGCATTTTGGTCTGGTCAGCGATACTCTTAATACTGTCGAGGATGGCGAAAATCTCTCGAGCTGAACTACCGATTTCTTCAATGTGCTGGTTCAATTTCTGTTCGCTAGTGTTAATACTGGCGGCGCTGCTAGCTGTTTGCTGAACCGCGGCAGAAATCTCCGAGAGGCCATCCATAAAAGATTGAGACATTTCTTTCATCGCCTCAGCATTGTGGCGGGTGATCACCATACCAAAGGTGCCAATAGCTTCGTGGGTATCGTCATCGAAGATCGGAAAACTGGAAACCCGCAGGGGAACTCCGTATACCTCCGCACCTAATTCCACTGCTATGGGTTGGCGGGAATCCATGACATAATCGGCAGCCCCGCCTTTAGCAAATGCTTGGCCTGGTTTCACAAAAGAAACCCTGTCAAGAGGATCGACTTTCATGATGAATTTCTCTCGATCAGTTGCGTAGAATCCCACGGTTCGATCCGTGAATAACCCAGCCATGACTGGCACCATAGTCAACAAACTACTATACATTTTGCTGTTAAGTACCACCCCGGTATCTTCGACCTTTATATGGTCATTAATAGTAGCTTTCTCTGCCATTTCAATACGCCCCCTAGATTCTGTAAATATTGTTTTTTACAATATTCTTCAAATAACCGCACGAATCCTCTAAATATTCCAATAAGGAATAGAAGGAGAGGGGAGTATTATTGTAAGCGCAATATTGCCGGTATACTGCAAATCGCTCGGGATTTGTAGGCATAGTCGGTAAACCAGTTATCCCCGCTGAGGATGAACAATACTACTGCTGCCAGAAAAGACACAAAGATGATCATGATAAGCCATAAGATGATTTGTTTCATGGTTCTTTCATTGGGCATAGGTATCCTCCCTTCGGGGCAGGCGTAGGTGAAAATGCAGATGCCTCAGGGTGCCGCGATAAAGAATGCGCCCCAGGTAATAATCTCCGATCAAGAATAAAAGTCCTAAGGCGATGAAGCCCACTGACATACAGAGTGTAGCTGCAGCAGTAAGGCCATCACTGTAAAAAGCTGAAGGGATATTCACAATTCCTGGTTCGAGTAGATTGAGCAGAACTCCGCCGAAAAGGAAAAGGCCAGCTAGGCTGACGGCTGCACCAGCAGAGAGTAGAGCAGCCATGGCTCCAAAAACTCCCAGCACCGGCCCCAGAATCAATACAAGATTAGAAATTCCCAGGCGCAATACGGCTTTGATAGCATAGAAAAGGTTACGAAGGGATGATTCCAGTTCAGCCAGACCTATCATGTGGTGAGCTTCATAATAACCCGCTATGGCCTGGGGACTGCCCAGGTTGGCGGCTATCTCCTCTTCGGTTTGGCCTTGTTCCAAACCAATGCGAAAAAATTCCTGATGATGGGCAATAATGCCTTCTTTATCCACGTGGGGTACTTTTTCTAGTTCAAGGCGCAAGGCGTTTAAGAAATCGTGTTGGTTCACTAAGCGTCCCTCCCCCCAGAGTTAAGCCATTTATAGAACAAGATCGATGATCCACCATCACCCCTACACCCGAGTTAGAAGATGACAGTTATGATTAGCCATGACTGATTACCACCTAATCCTAATGTACCATCAGCTTCAATGGCAGGCAAGTCNNTGCCCAACCATACTCATATGATCTATCACTTTACTCCTGAAGGGGCATATTTATACATACCCAACGGTACTTTTCAGTTGTCTGGGGAAAAACTCCTGCTGGTTGGAAGAGATTGGATACATACGTTTGTAATAGCCCGGGTTTTGAGTGATCTGCTGTAGCAGTACCACCAGAGCATCAATTTCTTCCCTGGTATTATAAGCAGCCAGACTGATGCGTACCATGCCTGGCCAATAAGCCGGATCAATGGACGCCCAATCCGAAAGTGACAAGTTGGAGCCGATGCCCAGTAGTTTCCGTACATAGGCCTGAGCGCAAAAGCACCCGGTTCTTACTCCAAATCCACCTTCGTGACAGAGGATATTTCCTAGCTGAGAGTGAGCAAGAGCCGCCAGGTTAAAACTGATCACCCCTACACGGGGCTGTGAACCATATATGGTCAGCCCCGGGACGGTCGCCAATGCGCTCAGGGCATAATCGGTCAAAGCATCTTCATAGGTAGCCATGCGGTTTATGCCCAGTTTCTGCAGATAGCCTAGTGTGTCCGCCAACATTAGAGCCCCAACAACGTTAGGGGAACCAGCTTCCTCACGATCAGGTAGGTCAGCCCAGAGGATCTGTTCCTGGTTAACCAGAGATACTGTGCCTCCCCCAGTGTGGTCAGGATTACCCCGCTGAAAAAACTCCCGGGGACCAATAAGAGCGCCGCAGCCGAAAGGAGCATAAATCTTATGACCGGAAAAGGCCAGGAAATCAATATGTCCCGGATCATGGTGGGATTTCATATCCATCGGCACATGCGGTACCAACTGGGCAGCATCCACCAAAATAAGGGCACCGTATTCGTGTGCTAACGAGGCTAGGTAATGAATGTCATTAATATGCCCGGTGACATTAGAGGCTCCGCAAACAGCCAACAACCGAGCATGAGGGTAGGCTGATCTCAGCATCGACCTTAAAGCGGCGATCTCTAAGTGCCCGTTTTCGTCGACCGGCACATATTGCACCCGAGTTCGAAAGCGCCAAGGCAGGTCATTGGAATGATGCTCCATCTCGGTGCTGATAACCAGATCATCAGGATTCCAGGGAAAGCGATAGGCCAGCTTGTTGATGGCTTCGGTGGTATTTTTCGTGAGAATGATCGTATCGCGATCCAAATCAGCTCCCACAAAATGGCCTATAACCCGATGACTTTCATCATAAGCCCGGGAGGATTGCCAGGACTTGTGCCCTGTACCCCGGTGCACACCAGAATACCATTCCAGGCGATCTGCCATTTGCTCCACCACCGGCTGAAGAGCTGGAGTACTGGCCGCATTATCAAAATGGACATAGGGAGCATGAAGGTTGCGTCTGGTGGGAACCCGACAGTCCACACCGATGATCTGGCGGCGAAAGGAGCGATAGGGAAAACCTAATTGTTGGTTCATTTTAGCCACCTTAGGAAGTGTTTAATCTATACTATGTACACCTCTTACTTTTGACACTGATAAGAGGCAAACAGTTAGATAAACAATTCCAGGTCGGCATTTACCGCATCCTGTAAGTAATCCTTAACTTCCAAAACTTCCACTTCGGGAAGGAGCTCTTCAGCTTTTAAGCCCAT
>DBRE01000004.1:5564-6455 GCA_002305535.1 Syntrophomonas sp. UBA1376 | reverse complement strand
TTACCGCTTGGCTACACCCCAACGGTAAAGAGTATACTAGGCTTTTTCTCAGCCTGTCAAGTGTTATGATTGGGGTGGATGATGGGATTTGAACCCACGACCCCCAGAGCCACAATCTGGTACTCTAACCAACTGAGCTACATCCACCACACGATTCGATACGCAACTTCCCGCCGATTACGAGCCAGACAGACATATTCTATCCAAGCCCTACGAATAGACATCTTAGCATGAACGTGGCCAAAAGTAAAGATTTTTAGCTGGTTCATAAATGAAAGAAACCGCATCCTGACGGCGGTTTAATTAGTGGCGTCCCCGGAGGGATTCGAACCCCCGACCCACGGCTTAGAAGGCCGTTGCTCTGTCCAGCTGAGCTACAGGGACAAAAAATGGAGCGGGTGATGAGAATCGAACTCACGCGATCAGCTTGGAAGGCTGACGTTCTACCATTGAACTACACCCGCCCGCAAAGAGTATTATACATGTTTCATTAGGCCATTTCAAGCGACAAATCGACTTTTTCGGGGCGGTCTATTAAGGCGTTTGACAGTGAAGGAAAAGCCATTAACATAAGGTTATCCCGGCAGAGTGGATTTACCTCTGTATTTTTGAGAATATTTATTTGAATGGGCCAGGAAAGTGTGTCATAATGAGCGCGGTTAAATTTATGGATGGCTGGAAGCATAAGCCATTTGAATGACTTAATGATGACATTTATAATGTAAGCAAGTTTTTATATCAGGAGTGACATTATGTTTGAAGAATGCTTTAAAGCACTAGGAGAACCAACTAGACTAAGGATCATAAAACTGCTGAGTGAAAAGGAATTATGTGTTAGCGAACTTGAGCAAATCATGTGTATAAGCCAACCCCGTATTTCCCAACACCTGA
>DBRE01000004.1:0-5458 GCA_002305535.1 Syntrophomonas sp. UBA1376 | reverse complement strand
TATTTAAGCCTGATTGGAGGGGAGAGTTTGGAACAATGGCTCAATCAGGTAGGGCCGGAGCTGATCCGGTCATTTTCTGCTCTGGGTTATGGCCTGGTATTCTTGGCCGGTATTCTGACCAGTATCACTCCCTGCAATGTAAGCATGATACCAATTATTATTGCTCATGTGAGCAGTTCTGAAGCGGGACGTAAGCAGGGATTTATCCTATCTGTATTCTTCACCCTGGGTACGGCTACCACTTTTATGCTCCTGGGTTTGGTGATCGCGACTATCGGCGGGATTTTTGGCACTAGCCAGAGCATCATCTATTATTTTGTGGCGGCTGTTTGTGTAGTTATTGGCTTTAATCTGCTGGGGCTGCTGCCTCTGAATTTCAGTTTTGGTTATGGCCTGACTGACAAAGTGGGCTCCCGCGAAGGACCGCTGGGCAGCTATATATTGGGATTGATCATGGGGCTGGCCGGATCACAGTGCGGCACCCCCATACTCCTGGCAATTCTGTCCATAGCCATGGCTAATGGGCAGTGGTTGTATGGATTGACTTTGCTGTTTGTGTATGCTTTGGGCCGAGGCGTACCCATCGTGGTTATTGGTACCTTCACTGGTTTGATAACCCGTATGGACACTTTTGCTCGTTGGAGCGATCTGATGAATAAGGTGGCAGGGGTGATGCTGCTTATGGTGGGCGGCTATTTTATCTGGATAGCTTAAGTTTATTAGCTGCGGTGAAAATTGATCGATGCATAAAATATCTCCCATTTCCCAAAATAGGAATGGAGGTGTTGTTATGATTCAATTGACGCAAAAGGAAAAATCATTACTGGAAGACCAGAAGAAACATGAACAAATCTGTATCGAGAAATACACTAATTACGCCAACCAAACCCAATCTCCCCAGCTAAAACAGTTGCTTCAGTCCTATGCTGCTCAGGAGCAGAACCATTATGATACCATTAACCAGATCCTTAGCGGGCAGGTTCCTAACCTGAACCAAGGACAACAGCAGGGCATGACCAGCTCTAATGCAGCCCAATCGGCCACTAATATGCAGGGAGCTATGGCTGATCAGAGCGATGCCAGCCGATTAAATGACCTGCTTATGACCGAAAAGTATGTTTCTTCTACCTATGACACAGCCATTTTTGAGTTTACCGACTCCAACGTGCGCCAGGCCTTGAACCATATTCAAAAAGAAGAGCAACAGCACGGGGAAGGTATTTTCAACTATATGCAAAGTCACGGGATGTATAATCCTTCGTAGTACAATTCACCTGAGGCGCCTTCTGGCGCCTTATTTTTTTGCCTTGCCCAGGCTGGTGAGTTGGCAGGACAGGGGGGCTTTGATTATTCGGTTTGACTTCAACAATGTCATTGCTATGGAAATGCTTCCGCCTCGTCGTTGCGCCCTTGCAGGCACCACCTATTTCAATTCCCTTCGGGAAACCTCATTAATAATGTTGCGAGGAGCGTAGCGCGGCAATCGTTTGACCAGCATGTTTGCTGAGCCGATGGGCTGAAAGAAGCCCTATCACCTAACCAGCGGGAAGATAACCCGAGGGCAAGGGCGTCACTGGTAACGGTGGGGTCTGAAGGAAGCCGCAGGGGGAATTCGGAACATAGCGAAAGCGAACCGAGGTTGGCTTACAAGGCGGGTAACCTTGCGATTGAAGGGAAAGCCCAAAAGCTGGATAGCCTTGTAAGTTAGGACGGATGGATTCGAATTCAGGCTGGTGCAGCCCTGTATCATCTCACGAAGGAGAGTAAGACCGAACAAGTTGAGAAACAAGGGAAGAAATAAGTGGTGCAGGGTGGCAGATGAGTCCGTAGTAGTTATTAACCCACAGCCAATGAAAGACTGGTAACAGACTGGAGGAGAAAACTGAGGGGACACTGTACCAGGTGTGGAGTAGCATTCCTGGGCTTTGTAATCCATCCTAAAGATGTAAGCATACACCCTAAGAAAATAGCAGTATTCAAAGACAAGATAAGGAAAATGACCCCCAGGAACCACGGAATGAACGTAGAAGAAATGGCTAGGAAACTGAATCCGGTGCTACGAGGGTGGGCCAACTATTATCGATTAGCTAACTGCAGGAGCATATTTGCCAAGCTAATGGGCTGGATAAGGCGGAGACTAAGAATGAAGCAAATGCGGGAATGGAAGAGCTACAAACAGCTACACAAAGCATTGCGACGAAGAGGATACAAAGGAGAGTTTCGCAAAATATCCATGACCAGATGGAGAAATTCGACTAATACTCTTGCCAATATGGCATTGCCAAATAGCTGGTTTGATGAAATTGGACTCATAAATCTAGGAACGTACAAGACCGGTACTTTGTCATTCTATTACGAAAGATAAGGTTTACCAGGAGCCGTATACGAGGTCCGTACGTACGGTTCCGTGAGAGGGATGCTGCTGCAGCAAGCTACTGCAGCTGCACCCTACTCGATTTAAGCTCAAACCGGAGATAGTGGCAGAGATAGCCGCGCTTCGCTCGCGATGACAGGCAAAAGTTTTCGTTTTTCATGGTTGGTTATACCTGTTAAGATTCTGAGCGATAGCGAAGAGTCTTGATTCTTCGCTATCGCTCGGGATGACATTATTAAAAATTTACAATGAAAATCAAAACTGATTTGACAAGTAACAAATTTTATAGGTAAATATAACATATAGCAGAATGATATATAAGGACGGTGCAGCAGTGTCAAATAATACTACAGTAGAAAACATTATTCTTGGATGCCTCAGTTTTGGTCCCAGAAGCGGATATGAGATCAAAAAGATCATCAATATGAGTTCCTCATGGTTTTACAATGCTTCCTACGGAAGTATTTATCCTATCTTGAAAAAGCATGAGGAAAAGGGATTGGTCAGTTCGGAGGAAGTAATAGACAATGGCCGCTACAAAAGACTATATCAGATGACCGATAAGGGATACAAAGCTTTTCATGCTTGGATGCTGCAATCTCCCAAGTTAATGACAGTTAAGTACGAGATGGCGGTAAAATTAATGTTCTTTGCCAAGCTTGCCCCTGAGCAAAGAATCCAGCAGATAGAAGAACATATTGAACAACTCAGGCTTTTTAAGCAGGAACTGGAGGAGATCGAGCCTTGGGCTGAACACGAGGGTGACTCCTATCAGCGCCTAATACTGGATTGGGGAGAAAATTTGTATGATTTTCTGATTCAATGGTTTAGCCAGCTATTAAACGAATTGCAAAAATACGATGGAGACCTTCCCCAAAAGCCAAAGGATGGACAACAACTCTAACCTGGTTGGGAGGTGTGTAAATTGAATACTAGAATTACCGAAATGTTGGGGATAAAATACCCTATCATTTGTGGCGGTATGCTGTGGTTATGTAAACCAGAACTGTGTGCGGCGATTTCCAATGCCGGTGGCTTGGGGAATCTTACCGCTGGAAACTATGATTCTGGTGAAGAGTTTCAAGCAGCTGTTCGCAGAACCAAGGAACTTACTGATAAACCTTTTGGAGTAAATATCAGTCTCTTGCCATCATTTCGAATAACTGAACAAACCTATGATGATTATTTTAGAATTTGTTGTGAAGAAAAAGTAGCAGCTATCGAGGTTTCGGGTTCTTTTGCTACCAAATATTTAGATATGGTAAAAGAGGCTGGGGTAAAAATCTTTCATAAAGTAGGTGCGGTTCGCCATGCTGTAAAAATTGAGAAACTAGGATATGATGGAGTCTTCGCAGCTGGCTTTGAAGAAGGGGGCCATCCTCTCAGTGATGATGTGACAACTATGGTATTGGTTCCACGCATGGTTGAATCAGTAAAGATACCTGTGATTGCTACAGGAGGAATCGCAGATGGCAGAGGTCTGGCGGCAGCCCTTTGCCTGGGAGCAGAAGGCATCATGATGGCATCTCGTTTTATCAATACTAGCGAATGCCAGGTTCATCAAAACATCAAGGATGAATTGATCAAACGCCAGGAAAACGATACTACCTTGATAGGTAAGAGTTTCAACCTACAAGGCAGAGCTTTGAAAAATCAATTGACTTCCATGATATTGGAAAAGGAAGCAGCAGGTGAAAGTTTACAAGAGGTCTTTCCCCTAATGACTGGACAAAGGGTGAAACAAGCCTGGCATAACGGCGATGTAGAATCAGCCGCCTTTATGGTAGGCCAATCCATTGGCCTGATTAAGGATATTCCTACCTGTGACGAACTGTTGACTGGTATGGTGCGAGATGCTGAAGAGATACTGCGCCATCAGCTGGAGCGTTTTTAAATGATGAACGGTTTAATTGAATAAAAGATAAGCCTAGCGAGATAAGTAAAGTTCGATCAAGGGATCACTGAACAAAGTGTAGTGATCCCTTTTTTGTTTCTAGAAACTAACCGATTTGGGAAAATGATATGATCCTAATTTCTGTTCGAATTTTATGCAAACTGTATTGACAGTTATTAGCAGGATTATTATATTAAAATTAGCAATATTAATAAATGATATATTAAAATAAATTCCATATCACAAAATCATATACAAAAACATTGCGAATGTTCGGAAATCTGGCTGATTTCTTTTAATGGGGCAATCAAAGCAAAGTGAGAAGGAAGGTGAGAACGAAGACAATCTATACTTGAGAACCATGCTTTTAAAAGAAAGGAGTGATATAGCACTGCTGATAATGTGCTCTTAAACAGCAATTGTTTGCGACATATTTTGTGTAGGGTTTGAACCGGGAGGTGGAAAATATGAATTTTAAAGATGTGTACAAACAAAAGCTCACCACAGCTGAGGAAGCGGTGAAACTGGTACAGGACGGTTGGAGAGTAGCATTTCCGATAGCGATAGGACAGCCGCCCACTTTGATGAATGCCTTGGCCAGGCGTAAAGAAGAGTTTACTCATTTAGATGTTTTACTGGTTATCGAAGCCTATGCTTCAGAACTGATGATGATTACTAGAGAGGATCCCATAGACATTGACTATATTGTACCTGTAAACAAAAAGGTTATTCAGGATGGAAGCCATACCTACACACCTGCTCGTTTGGGCCAAATGACTAAATTCCTTGATATGGGACGTCCTCAGGAAGTAGTAATGCTGCAGGTGGCTCCTATGGATGAATTTGGATATTTCAGTATGGGAACCAACTGCGATTTTGTTCTTCCTCTGGGTAAGAGAGCTGAGAAAGTTATAGTCCAGGTGAATGAAAACATGCCGCGAACCTTCGGACGAAATTTCTTCCATATCAGTGAGGTCGATGCGATTGTTGAAGATACTGTTCCTCTGCAAGCCATACCCGTAATGGAACCTAACGAGAACGAAAGGATGATCGGTAATTACGTTGCTGAGCTGGTCGAAGATGGTGCTTGCCTTCAGCTTGGCATTGGATCGTTGCCCAATGCGGTAGCTTATTCCCTGGAAGATAAAAAAGATTTAGGAGTTCATACTGAGGCTTTGCCTGATGCTATT